>JAYTCQ010000033.1:0-13703 GCA_043736395.1 Blastocatellia bacterium
CAGATTTTTCGATCGCGCGGTAAGAAATGCTCATTTGAATTAAAAGGTACGATAGGCGTCCCCGCCTGTCGTGCGTTAACTATCCTCTACGATACACCCGACAACAGCGACAGGCGGGGACGCCTATTGTACCTTTATTTAAATCCAAGTTGTTTGGCGATGATGTTATCCACCAAGCGCTTCGGCAACAGCTGCGGGATTGTCCAATTTTTCAATCGTTGAGGGACAATCGCATACCGTACTTTCGGCTTCGCCGTACTCATAATATGCAAAACCAATTCTCCTAATTTTTCAGCGGGCAAACCGTGTTTCCCTGCATTTGTCATATATTTTCTAAAACCGTCCAGGACTTCGCCGTACTCTGTTTTCTCGAATTCTGAAATATCCATTTCATTCGCTTTGTCCCAAATCGGAGTCGAAATCGCGCCGGGGCCAATGATAATTACATCAATCCCAAACAACATTAATTCACGGCGCAGGCTCTCAGAAAGCCCTTCTAAAGCGTGCTTCGAAGCGGCATACGCGCCGACAAATGGTGCGCCGTTCTTTCCACCCACCGAACTCATATTCAGAATTCTGCCTGGCTTCCCTTTCAAACTTCGATCCGCCCCAAGCAGTGGTGTGAACGCCTGAATCGCGATTAACTGTCCTGTCACGTTTACTTCCAATTGCTGACGAAAATCCTGAATCGGTTGATGTAGTAACGGGCCAGGTAAGGCGATGCCTGCATTGTTGACCAGGCCATCAAGCGTTTGCCCGTTTAATTTTTGACGGACAAACTTTGCAGCTTCGTGAACAGCTTTTTCGTCAGTCACATCAAAAACTAATGGAATGAATGCAGCACCAAACTCAGTCACCAGTCGCGCTCCATCTTCGGCTTTGCGTACGCTGCCGAAGACGTGAAAATTATTCGCACAAAGCGTTTTTGTAATGGCGTAACCAATGCCTGTCGAAACTCCGGTAACAACAATATTTTTCATAATTTTGATGCGTGTTCGCGTAAAGCACTCTCAATTCTCAACTCTCAATTTTCCTCTCATTTGAGTGAAAAGTTGAGAGTTGAGAATTGAGAGTTATGCGCTCTAAACATTAGACCAAGGTGCGGTGAATAATTCTTTCAATAAATTATGTTGCGGATAGGCATGCCCTAAATGTTGGCGAAACCCTTCAGCAAAATTCACACCAATTTCGGCTCCACGATGAGCTGACCAGTGTTTCATGGATTCGATGTAATGATCCATTCCATGTTGCTGTAACAACCAGTTTCGTTGACTTTTATGACAGGCAAGCATTGCAGACTTCGTTTCAATCTCATCCGAAATATCCACATAAAAATCAGGCGAGATTTCCTTCCCGAAAATATCTTTGCCTTCGATCGCATCAGCGTAATAGAGATGAGGAATTGCGGCAAGCGGCTTTAAAGGTGAATCATTATCAGTTTTCGCATTCGGCGCGGAAGCTGCAAAACAAGCAGCTCTAACTATCAATGAAGTCTGTTCATGATCGGTCATATAATCCTGCGGCGAATGCGTGAATACCAAAATTGGATTCGTCCGACGAATGATTTCCAGCGCCGCTTGCACCGCTTTTTTTCCAAACGTGACGAAAAAATCCTTTTGCTGCGCACATTGATAATCGGCACCCAAAACCGCTGCCGCCTGCTGCGCTTCGATGTAACGAACACTTGCAATTTCTTCGTTGGTTAATTCTGCGCTGCCGCCATCCCCTGCGGTCATCGTCGCGATGTGAATCGCAAAGCCCTGTTTTTTCAGACGTGCTAGCGTACCCGCGCACAAAAATTCGGCATCATCAGGATGCGCCATAAACGCCAGAATATTTTTATTTTCCTGACTCATAAAATTATTTTCCCAGTTCGCTCGCCATTCTCCGATGCTCTTCCAGAAAGTCTTCGGGATCATCCAACCGTGTCTTGTTGCTGGATGATTTTGAAAGCAATGATTTCTTTTCATCAAAAATTCGCGTATCAATCGGAAGGCAATTGTAGGGCGTAATATCAGGCTGATCAGTAAATGCTTCGCGCAAATCAGCCGTCGCAAAATCGTATTGATTCAGCGGCGGCATCCCTAAAATCAAATTAATCGTTTTAAAAATACTGGCAATGCTCGTGTGCGTACGTGTCGCGTATCCGCGTTTCGTATAAGGGCTAATCACCATCAACAAGCTCCGATGCGCATCAATGCTGTCCAATCCGCCTTGCGCGTCATCTTCCGTGATGATGATCGCCATATTTTTCCAGTACGGCGTATGCGATAACATTTCAATAATTCGTCCAAGCGCCAGATCGTTATCAGCCACATAACTCGAACGATACGGGTAACCATCTTCAGGTCGCTCCCCCGCCATGTGATCATTCGGCAAATAAATATTCAGGAAACCCGGCATTGGCTCTTTGCCGTCCAGATATTTTGTCTTGAAATCTTTCTGAAATTGCTGCCATCGAAAGGTGTCCGAAACGTTCATATTGAACGTCGGAAAATCACGCGCCGTATTGTCAAATAAGGGCTTCGGCATCGGAAAGTTCACTGGCAGCCGTGCGCCTGTTGGCTCAAATTCTTTTTCTTCTTCAATGCCGCCCAGCTCATAACCTTCGCCGTAATTGCGGAATTTTATGTTGGATCGAAACAGGTGTTCCCACACCGAACCCGCCTCTAAATAATCTTCCGGCGCGAGCGCAGCGGCGGAACCAGCGTACGTCAATCGCCCCGGCGAATTCGGAGTCAGACGAAAATCATGGTGGCCTCCATAGCTTGCCGCCATGCTCGTTTCGACCCAGGCGTTTGGATAGACTCCCGCCAGCCAACGATGCCCGTCAGCCGAAACATCAGCGTCCAAATAAAAATTATCAGAGAACGCAAATTGTCTCACGAGTGCATGATGGTTCGGCGAAACGTTCACATCCCGCAAGGCAATTTTATTTGCTTTATCAAACACGTTCGATTTCTCTCCGAGGGTTGTTAACATTGGGTCTGCGCGTAAATTGCGTCCCGAAGAATCCTGCGGGATGTCGCCAAAAACCTGATCGTAGGTTCGATTTTCTTTCGTGATAAAAACAACGTACTTAATTTGTTCGCTGGGCTTTCCGTATTCGCTTGGAACGACACTTTTCGCAGGCTCAGCAGTTGATACATCGAAGCCGTTATTTTTGATGACCTGTTCGGTCTCAGCGCTGAGTTCTTTATCAGAAGGAATTTTTACAACTGAGACGACACCCTTTTGTAATGCGGCTACGGCTGATCCTTCTGGGCCAGGTTTAAAATTTGCACCGCCATTCGGGCCAGAGCCGAAACCTTTAGAATTGGCAACAAATAATGATTTTCCGTCATCGCTTAGCGCCAGTTGCGAAGGAAACCACGCCGTCGGAATGTGCCCAAGAACCTGCAATTTTTCCGCATCAATCACGGCAACGGCATTGATGCCAGCTTCGGCAACGTACAGCCGTTTTTCATCTTTGCTGAGCGTCATTCCAAACGGAATTTGCCCACGCAAACGCTTGAGAATTATTTCCTGTTCAGTACTAACGGTATAGCCCTGCTTCCGCCATCGCTTCATCAATTCCGTAAAAAGATTGAGGTTGATGGTAGCCGTGACTTTGCCGGACGAGGCATCTACCACAGTCACGCTGTCATTATTTGTATTGCTGACGAAAATTCTTTTTTTTCCAGCTACAACACCGCTTGGGCTGCTGCTGCCAACTACTTTTAATCCATTCGCAGTTTCTCCGATCAAACGCCCGGTCTTGGTGTTAGTGAGCAATTTCAAGCCTCCACCGTCACCAATTTCATAGCTCCAAACCGAAGATGCATCTTCTACATTTGGATCACCCAAACCAGGCACGCGCTTCCCTTCGACCGTAATTCCGTTTTTGGATTCTTCAGTATTGAAAGCAAATGGCGGAAACGACAGCCCGGTATCTTTTGGATTTTTTGGATCGTACCCCTCAATTAACGAATATCGAAAAACGCCAACATTCGTTACAAATAATTTTTTCTCATCCGGCGAAAGAGCAATTGAAAATGGAGCGCGCCCGGTCGGCAAACTCCTCAAAACTTTTTGCTGCGTCGTGTCAATTACCGCGACTCGATAATTCGCCTGATCCAGCACAAATAAATATTTGCCATCCCGCGTCAATTTCATTTCTCCGAGAAAACTATTTTGAAATTTTTCGTCGTTGAGTTTGATGGTGGCGAGACGCTTTTTTTCGATCAAATCAAAAACAAAAACACTTCCCTGATTTCCGCCCGAAGCATACAGCGTGCGATTATCCGGCGCGATGCTCAGCCCCATAAACACTGTCCTAAACTCTTCATCGTCATCATCTTTGATTTTAGAATTTCGGTATCGTTCGCGATCTGCTTTGATTTGTTCGAGTTTAGGTTTGTCGTTTTGTAAATCGGTGAGAATTGAAAGTGCGAACGGTTCCGTACCGTTGCACGAAGCGACGAGAATTTTCTGATCAGGGCTGAGTGCCAAGCCGAATGGATGCGCCGCTACGACGGTATGATTTCCGCGCGGCGTCAAGACGCGTCCATTCGGCAATACCGTTGCGTTTGGACTGTTGCTTGCCAATCGTTCACCAGCCGGCGCGGTCAGAGCTGCGAGATTAATTGGACGCTGACGAATCGGTGCGAAAATCAAAACCACGGCGATGAAGATTAACTTTTTCATGAGCAATAATTTGTAGCAAACCACGGTGGGGAGTCAGTACCACCTGCGGTAGCGGGTGGTACTGACTCGAGGTCAACTAACGACCTAAAAACAAATCGCGACCTTTGACTAAATTCGCAATTTTACGATCGGCGATGGAGCGCTTATTCATCCAGAATCCGCAATCAGGATGCACCCAGGTGATACGACCTTCGCCCATTATTTTCGCGGCAGTTTCGATGCGTTGCGCGACGATTCCAGGGGTTTCGACCGTATTCACTTTGATGTCAATCACGCCGATGCCCAGTCCGATTTTGGGATCAAGTTCTTCCTTGAAAAATTGTAGTTCGTCATAGCCGCGAAACGCCATTTCGAGAACGACGTGATCGCAGTGCAGGCGATTCAAAAAACCAATCAGCTTCGCCCATTCGCCACGTTGAATGGATTGTCCGCCGTAATTTCCAAAGCACAAATGAACGCCTTTTTCTTTGGCTTTGGTTGCTGCATCCAGCACGACGTTGATTGCTGCTGCCGCCCATTCTGCTTCGTCGGGATGCCCGGTAATATTGGCTTCATCAATCTGAATTACTTCAGGATCAAGCTCCGCGACCTGATTTGCTAATGCATTCGCCAAGCCCATCGCCAAATCCGCCTGATTGCCGTAGTAATGATCCATCAGCGTTTTGCAGAGCATGTGCGGCCCCGTCAACGTGAATTTCATGGCGTGACTGGTACAAGCACGTGCACGACGATAATCTGCGCCTAAGCTTAACGTGCCTTCATTGATCGGGCCTTCGACGACTCCGGCGGGAGCGGCGCGAAATCCCATTCCGGCCAGCTTCTGAAATTCAGCCAGATCAGTGCGGGTAATTTCATTGCGAATGCCGCCCATTGGACGAATAAAATATTCGATCATCCCGTTGGTATCGGGATGGTTTATGTCCCACCTATACAGTTCTCCATCGGCGACGACATCAATGCCAGCAAGTTCTTGCAGCTTGAAAACAACTTGGGTAGCGTCAATTAAAGCCTGCTGACTGGGCATTCCAATTAACCATTCAGGGACGGGATAAGAACCGACTACGGTGGTGCGAATTGAGGGTATACTCACGAAATTCTCCAGAGGTAAAATATTTTTTTGATAAGAAAAATGCTACAGGCAAGATACTGTACGTTTTAACTGGAGCGCAAGCGTCTCGCTTGCATGCAGCGAGCTAAGCAATGCTGATGAGGCGTCCACCAGGATTTATTTTCGATTCAAGTGATTCCTTTGCGAGAGGACAGCGAGGCTTCGCCCGCTGTGGCAAGCAAGATGCTTGCGCACCAGTCAGGATTATTTTTTCATCACGGCGGGCTTCAACGTCCACGCCTGAAGCTTTGCCAATTCCATAATCTTCGGGGCGTGAAAACCTTCGGGATGAATTACCCAATTGAAAATTTTCGGATCATCATCGGCAACGTATTTGTCAGCAGTGAAATTGCCTTCCAGTAGGAGTGTTTCATTTGGATGTTTAAAGTCTCGACCTGATAAATAGGTTTGCTCAACTTCCCAAGCAAGTGTAGCAAGATAATCAGCAGGCGAAATATTTAATGAGCCTATCCAAACCGAGTTTGGGATTCGTCCATTATTTTTACAAAATTCTGACACATCCGCTACGGCTTCGTAAAATTTTTCTTTGCTTACTCGTATAGGTCGGATTAATCCTATCGGCTTCTTAAAGTCTCTCGTTGGCGCTTGCAAAGGCTTCAATAGAATAGGGATATATTTCCTTTGATGAGATGTAAGTGCTCTTTCTGTGAGTAGATGAAAAGCATCTGAGGGTGAGAGCCAATCATCGAACACATGTGTGAAAGTAATTACCTTCTTAATCGCTCGTGAAAGTCTGATAAGTTCGGGCTGGTCATAAGTTTTATTCAACGCCTCATCTTCGTATACTTTCTCAAGATCATTAGTCGTCAAGTATTTCACACCCTCCTGCATCTTAATAAATTTAACATATTCCTCAAAATCCTGAAACGCCTTTTCCGTCTCTTCCCTGCTGCGCGTCTTCGGCAATTTCCAATCCTTATTTTCAGGATTCGCGCCCCGGCTAAAATTCACGCCATCCCAAAATTCCTGATGTACCCATTCACACGGATGATAATAAATGCTGATCGTACCGCCGCCTTTTGCTTTCAATTTTTCGTACGCGGCTAAGAATTTCGCTTTGCCGTTTGCCAGATTATTTTCGCCAAACAATTCCATCCGTACGACATTCGAACGCATCTTGAAAATGTTCAGCATCCCGCCGTAATAAAACGGCTGATCGTCAATGCCGACGTGATTGGCTTCGTCGAGGTAAACGTTGATGCCCATTTTTTTCAGCGCCGGATACGCCTGCGGCCCCCACGAACTACCGGGTTGACCGTAACAGCTTGGCGTTTGTCCGAAAATCCTTTGGATGTCTTTCACGCCTTGCGATTCACGGGCGTAGAATTCGGCGACGCCTTCGTCCCAATCAGTATTTTGCAAATATTCTGCTGGCGTTGGATGCTGGCTGTGCAAATTTGAATGATAGCCGATCTCGTGTTTTTTCAAGGCTTCGATGACGTCTTTGCGTCCACGTTGTTCAAGTACTCGCGCCTTTTCACCAACGACTTTGAAGGTAGCTTTGATGCCCAAACGCGTCAGCATTTCCGCCAATCTTTTGGCAGCGTCATCGCTTTGCGGGAGGACGTAATCTTCCGTGTCAAACCAGAGCGTCACGTTAATGGGAGGTGTCTGCGCTTGAATGCGCGAAGAAAAGGAAGCCAACAGAAACAGAAAAACAAATTTCGAAATTTTAAGCAGGGGCGAGAAACGGTTGTTCATGATTTCTCCTCAAAATATTTACCCCCCGCCAAACCAACGCAGTCGAAGCGAGCGGTACATTTCATAGAAATAGTATTGATCATACATCCAAACCAAACTGGAAAGCACTACAATCAAGATCAGCGTGATCAGAAACAGCGACAGCAAAAACTTGACGCGAAGATTTGTTTTCTTAGCGAGAAGTTTTTCTTCTTCCGCTTCAATGAAAATCGTAGAAGCCGAAATTTCACGGTTAATTTTCGGTGGCGCAAGCTGCGTACTCTTTTCAATTGTCGGCTCTGCGATAGCTCCACTGCAACTCGTACATTCACTTTCCTTGATGGTTAAGCGCTTGCCGCAGACACCGCATTTTTGAATCAACGCAATCAGATTCCACAGCGGCAGCCGACAGAATTTGCAGAGCAAAACTTCTTCGGCGTGGAACGAATTACAATTGAGGCAATGCATACAACTATTCCTATCAAATGACGCGAAGACAGACTTCAACGCATGATGAGTAATAGTTGTATTGAGAATCCGATTCCAAATATATGTGGCGCTTATTCCAAGTCCACGATTATTAAACTGCTCTGCTCATTAATAGTAATCCAATCGTCATCTTCCCGATTCGGAATACATTCTCTTATATCCAAATTTCTTGAATAGCGGCTCAGGGATTTTTTGCCAAATCTCAGAATCATTTCGTATTTAGCTTGTCCATCAATTCCGAAGTGGGCTGTCAGGCTCAGCTTGCGTTTATCGTTTATAGACTTTGGTGAATATTCACTTTGATCATTCGGCAATAAAATACCATCACACCAGAAGTGTCTTTTTTGGTCATTGGTGGAATTCCAAAGGGCCTTTGATATTTCATATTCAAGATAATCACAAAAATCTTGATCTAACATTTGTTTTTAGTTCGCTCTAAAATTTCGCCATTTAATTAATGATTTCGCCACTCGCGGTCATCCTGCATGATCAACCGATCCAACCGCGATGAACCCCATTGTCCGGCATCGTAAAAATGTAAATCTTTTTTGCTGTGGCTCCAGGCTTGCAACAATGGCATCACGATTTCCCAACCGCGTTCCGTCATATCGCGGCGGGCGTACAGCGTTGAATCGCCTAAAATACAATCCAGCAATAATCGTTCGTAGGCTTCCGGCGAAGCTTTTCCAAACGACGAGCCGTAATGAAAATCCATATTCACCCATTGAATCCGCGTCAGCTGTCCGGGAATTTTCGCGCCGAACCGCAGCGTAATCCCTTCGTCGGGTTGAATACGAATGACAATAATATTCGGCTCCAACGGGTTTTCTCCGCCGAGGTCTCCGAACAATAAATGTGGAGCCTGCTTGAACGTAATCACGATTTCAGTCACGCGTTTTGGCATCCGTTTTGCCGAACGCAAATAGAACGGAACTCCCGCCCAACGCCAATTATCGAAATACAATTTCATTGCAGCGTAGGTTTCAGTATTTGATTCGGGATTCACGCCCGGCTCACTGCGATAGCCAACTACTTTCTCGCCATTGATAATTCCAGGGCCGTATTGTCCACGTACCGCGAACTCGTGCAAACGATCAATCGGGAATGGTCGCACCGCTTGCATAGCTTTAATTTTTTCATCGCGAACCGCATTCGCGGCGAGGCTGGCGGGAGGTTCCATCGCGACTAACGAGAGAACTTGAAACACATGATTTTGGAGCATATCGCGCAGCACGCCAGCCGTTTCGTAGTACGCTCCACGACCTTCAACGCCCAATGTTTCCGCGCTAGTGATCTGCACGTGATCAATGTATTGGCGATTCCAGATCGGTTCAAAAATTCCATTTGCAAAACGAAAGACCAATAAATTTTGAACCGTTTCTTTACCGAGATAATGATCAATGCGGTAGACCTGATCTTCGTCGAATACAGCGGCAACTTCTTCGTTCAGCGAAATCGCGCTGGTGAGGTCTGTCCCGAATGGCTTCTCAATAATCACGCGCACAAACGGAGCCGACTTCCCTGCTTCAGTTTCAGGACGCGCCATCCCCGCCGCGCCAAGCTGCTTGATCGCTTCGGAGTAATGTTCCGGCGCAGTCGAAAGATAGAATACGCGATTGCCGAGCGTGCCGCGCTCCGCATCAATTTTCGTAAGAATGTTATCCAATTCCTGATAAGTATCAGGATTGCTTAAATCGCCCGGAACGTAGTATATGCCCTGTTCAAAGGCCTTCCATTTCTCTTCGTCAAGATTTTCCACACAAGCAAATTTAGTAATCGCTTCACGCATCCGCCCCCGAAAATCTTCGTGCGACATCGCCGACCGCGAAATTCCTACGATGGCAAACTCTGAAGGAATCAATTTTTCCTGACTGAGCTTGAAAAGTGCTGGCACTAATTTACGCTTCGTCAAATCACCGGAAGCGCCAAAAATGACGATGACGCAAGGCGGAGCCACACGCTCAGAATTCAATGGATCAAGATTTTGCATGGCGTTAGCATTGCCTGAGTACTGAGAAAAATCAAATCAATAGACGAGAAAATTTCTCAAAAGTTTAAGCATGCTTTTATTATTGCAGGTATGGATACAAGTGGTACAATCGCGTCGTGTTATGTAACAGTCAAATAACATTCTGAGCCTGTCGCCATACCAGAATAGATTCACTGATTTGCGAAGTAGTTACGATGCTACAGGTCAGATTTTGAAGTCGAAAAGTTGTGAAGTTTTACGACTTTTGGTTTTAGAATTCATGTTAGGCGATTTTAAATTTTCACCATTGCCATCCAAAGAAAAAATAGGAAAAAATACAATGAAATATTTTACTCTGATGTTCTTAATTGCAATAAGCTGGGCAATTCCTGCAAAAGCGCAAGGGAATCAACAGCAACTAAAAGTATTCATACAAGGAGACTCAAGCCGATTGCCTGATTTCATCGAAAGTTTGAAGAGAGAATTCAGCGAGCAAGGGATGAAACTTACTCTCGTAGAAAAGGGAGATACCTACGACTACAATATCATCATTGCGCAAGAAACATCGTTAGGCGGGGCGGCTGCGGCAGTAATTGCTTTGGATAAAAACTGCAACTTTGTTGCATCTGTTGTCCGATCCGGTCGAATGAGTGGAAAAGGATCGCTTAATGCGTCGTCTAAAGAGTTAGCTAAAAAAATAGCCATACTGAAAGGGATCAAATGATCTTATACTTCCATACATAAACTGATCGACGTTCAACTTAATTACTGAGAGGATAAATATGGAAATATCATGTAACGACGCCCTTACTTTATTCAAAAAATGGAATTCTGATTCAACTGAGATACGAGGTATTCTTGAAGGAGTCAAACTCAACCCTTTACTGAAATTTTGCGGCGTCATCGTTATCGTTGACGAAAAAGGAATCAAGATCAATAACGATTCACCCATTGAATTGTATCTTAATTTCGATAATGCAAAATTCGAGCGAGAAGAACCTCAAGACGCCCCCTTAAATTTACGCGATTGGGCAGATTTGAACTTTAGCGGGCTTGTTATTATTTCATCACAGTTCTGGCGTTGTTCCTTGTTTATACCAAATTTTCCGTCTTTCTTGACAGTTAACAAGGAATCGTAAAACTTTGTGTTGATCATGAAAAGATCACCTAACACCTGTTCCACAGTAGTCGCGTTACGGTGCGACAGTTTTCAATCAGTGTTACAACGGAGCACGATGAACGCTTTGTTGGGCGGTGACCATAAGTACCCTATGTCAATTCCTCTAAAGTCAAAAACCTATATTAAGGAAATGTACAGGTTTCTACCCTCTTCAGAATTGAATACTAGGGTAGCTCGTCTTGCTGTACTCTACGAAGACCTGAGAATTGAAATGTTCGCAATTGCAGAACCTTCTATCCCTATTTTGGATTACACTGACGAAAAATACAGACGTCTCTATTTTGTTCGTCGCGCAATAGCAACATTAGTGGAATTTAGAGGTGCCCTCATGCGTATAAACCAGTGCCCTGAATTTTCGACAATCAAATCACGCTTTACTCCCGTAGAACTGAGTCAATGGCAAAATTCACACAAATTTTTTGAGACCAATAAAGAGTTTTTTAAAAAGGTTCGTGACGATACCGGCGGCCACTTTCAAGAAAATGCCGCTAATTATTCTTTAGGTAATATTGTGCCAAGTTATCCAGCAATGGTCGACTTAGTCAAAGAAGAGGAGGGCGCGGGCATAAAACTTACTTTTGTTGGCGAACTCGTCGCAGTTGCAATTACAAAGCATAAGGAAAATCAATCAAGAGAAGAATATTTTGAATTGTTAATAGGCTTAATTCGGCAGGGTTTTGAAAATGCTCTAATACCCACTCATATTATTTTTAATCACTATTTACTTGAGAAATTTTCGTGAGTGCAAAATTAAGTTATTTTCGCCTAATTATTCTATCTCAGCATTCTCGGAATATTTGCAATTAGGGTGGCGCGTAAATAATAAATCGAAGCTGCCGTTTAAAAAATTAGCTCTGTTAGGAGCGGAATATTTATAGCTTTCCAGATAACCGAAACCCAAAGCTCCATCGGAGCGACAGCTGCCACATTTCGCTCCGATGGAGCTTGAGAATTATTACTAACAACTGCTATAAACATTCCGCTCCGCTGGAGCTGGGATCATCGTTCCATTTGATTCAGACCGCCCCGTCTACAACCAACAAAATTCAAAGTTAGAATCGGTACATACATGATAAAAAATATTTTGCAGCGAGTCTTTGGGCAGCAGAAATCCTCCACCTCGAGCCAACCAAATAAGTTAGATTTTAAAGAATCTTATCCGGCGTTAGTAGATGCGCTTAAAAAGCAAGTCGGCAACGATCAGGCGATGCAGCGAGCGGTAGGCGGTGAATTTGAAGCGGTCGGACTAATGGAAGTGGAAACGCTCAAACATTTCGGACTTCAAGAGAATTCATACTTGCTTGATATTGGATGCGGTTCCGGCAGACTCGCGAAACCATTATCAGAATTTTCAAAGGGCAAATATTTAGGGATTGATATTGTCCCCGAATTGGTTGATCACGCTCGCCAAATTGTCGCACGTCCGGACTGGCGATTCGAAGTTGCCAAAGGGTTAAGCATCCCTGAAAAAGACGGAGTCGTTGACATAGCTTGCTTCTTTTCCGTCTTCACACATTTGCTACACGAGCAATCGTACGTTTATCTACAGGAAGCGAAACGAGTGCTAAAACCCGGAGGAAAGATCGTTTTTTCATTTCTGGATTTTACAATTCCCGATCACTGGCATGTTTTAGAGGCTAACCTGATAGATTTAGAACTGAATTCGCATCCCCTAAATATGTTCATTAGCAAGGATGCTATTCGAGTTTGGGCGGAGCATCTCGGGCTTGAAGTTGTAGCGATTGAGGATGGCAATACAAATTACGTTCCACTATCGAAACCAATTGTTTATGAGAACGGCGCAGTCTTTGACAAGTTAGGAACTCTCGGGCAATCAGTCTGCGCCTTACGAAAAAGTATCTAGAATTCAAATCTATGGCAATTGAACTTTCCAAAGAATCGAAACAGGAAGCCATCGCTTCGCTGCAACGTTATTTCCAAGCAAACATGGAAGAAGAAATCGGGAATATCACGGCGGGGGCGTTGCTGGAATTTATTATCGAAGAAATCGGGCCTGCGATCTACAACAAAGCCGTGGCCGATGCGCAGGAACGAATGCAATTGCGCGTGAGCGAGCTTGATACAGAAATTTTTGAAGATGAATTTTTGTATTGGCGAAAATCGGATCGGCTGAAGAGTGGACGCAAGGGTTAGTGAACCTACACTATTCAATAGCTAAGCCAGAAGAAATAAAAACGGAACAGACGGAAATAACGGAACTAACAGAAATACATTTATCGTCGAGTATTTTCCGTTTGTTTCGTTATTTCCGTCTGTTCCGTCATCTTTTCTGTCTTATATTTAAAGTCGTATTGGTCACTTAAATTACTTAGCCAAATACGTTCCCGCAAAACTCCCGTTAACCGTGTTTCCTTCGACCGTATTATTCCCGCGTGAAATCACGTTGCCGCCAATTCCGTTTTGTGAATTTCCCGTCACTGTAGAGTTCGATAACCGGATCAAAGCCCCGACAGTCCCAGCCGTCCGCACGCCGTTAGAACCATTGGTGGCCACACATCGTTCAATGTTCATCTCCGTCGTAAATCCCGCATCACCAAAGGCACGATAGC
>JAYTCQ010000034.1:0-4276 GCA_043736395.1 Blastocatellia bacterium
AAATTGTGGGGTGCTATCGGCAGCTTCCCGAAAAGGCCCGTAATAGCCGGAAGCATATTTGACCGCATAAGACATGACTGGAGTATTTTGAAATCCTTCTATATCCAATGCGCTGCGAATGGCGCCAATCATCCCGTCCATCATTCCAGAAGGAGCAATAATGTCAGCTCCGGCTTGTGCCTGACTGATTGCGGTCTGGGCAATCAAGACAAGCGAAGGATCATTATCAACATCATTATTTTTGATGACTCCGCAGTGTCCGTGTGAAGTGTATTCGCAAAGACAAGTATCGGCGATCACAATGATGTCGCTGATTTCATTTTTTAGCGCCCGAGTTGCCTGCTGCACAATACCGCTTTCAATGTAGGCTCCGCTGCCTGTTTCGTCCTTGCTTTCCGGTAGTCCAAAAAGGATGAAAGATGTGATTCCCTCACTCTTTGCCCGATTGGCTTCTTTCACAACTTCATCAACTGATAGATTAAAAACTCCCGGCATGGAACTAATTTCTTTTCGGATTCCCTCACCAACACAAGCAAAAAATGGATAAATAAAATTCTCTGGCGCTAATTTTGTCTCACGAACTAAAGTTCTTAGTGCTGGAGTCTGTCGCAATCGTCGGGGTCGATGAATCATATTTTCCTTAAAATGAGTAACGCCACTTCCCTGAAATGACAGGAAAATGGCGTTACTAAGTTAGATTAGATTTACTGCGTTTGGTTAAGGTCTGAATCCACTAATATTCAATGAACCTGAATTCGTGTCATCACTCTGCGTGATAGCCACAATGGCCGTGATGGCACCACCAATACCAGCAATTAACAAAGCGGCTAAAGCACCCGAACCTAATCCGGTTGCTGCTGCCACAACAGGGACTCGCTTACAAGTCGGAGCATTTTGAGCACCAACAGTAACTTCTTTTCCTGCTGCAACTACTTCAACTTTAGCGCCTGTATTCACTTTCGCTTCGCTGCGAGAAGAAAGCACGTGAGTATTTCCGCAATTGACATCAACTGCCAAAATTGCTGATTCATTGCCCGCTGTGGTTGCAACTCCATCTGGAGTAACGACATTAACACTAACGCCAGCAGGAGCATTAACAACTGCATGACCAGCAATCAGGTTCCCACCAATTTCTCCTGCCGAGATTTTCAAGACCAATTCACTGTCAGCAGCCAGCTCAATTTGACCCAACTTACCTAAATTTAAGGTTGCCGCACCATTACTTCCAGTCTTGACACGTCCGGCGTCAAAAATAGTTGAGCCGTTAGCAGCATTAATCCCATTGAGCGTAACAGCTCCACGGACATTAATTTCACCAGAAGCCATAGGGGCAGTTTGAGCAGCTACACTGCTCATCATCATGCTATTCAGACTTCCGACTGCCACCATCACAGTGATTGTCAATGCTTTTCTCATTCCCGTAACTTTGATCTTCATATTTTTCATTCCTCCGGGATTAAATTAAATCTTCAAACTAATCCAGCTTAAAATTAGCTCTTACAAATCGTTGAAATAAAATAACTTAATTGGCTTTCTGTTGGGGCAAACAGGCAGTCCGTACTTTGTGCTAGTCTCCTTTAAGGAGACAGGATTAAGGCTGTAGCTTTTTACCTCAAACCACTGTTGCTGTCAATCAAAATATATGTCATCACAGGACTTTTCGGCTTTTGCAGATGCCTTACACCCCTGCTTTCAGACTTAATTGTTGATACCAATCAATGGTTTTTTTCAACCCTTCTTCTACCGGAACAACTGGCTCCCAGTTCAAAATCGCTTTAGCACGACTGATGTCGGGCTGGCGCGTCTTCGGATCATCTTCTGGTAAAGGTTTATATTCCAGCACACTTTTACTGCCAGTCAGTTGCAAAATTAGCTCTGCAAACTGTAATATTGTCATTTCGCGCGGATTTCCAAGATTTACCGGACGATTGTAAGGGACATCCATCAGCCTGCGAATTCCATTTACTAAGTCTGCAACATATTGAAAACTGCGCGTTTGCTGCCCTTCACCAAAAATGGAAATTGCTTCCCCGCGCAATGCCTGATTGATAAATGTTGGTACGACTCGCCCATCATTGACCCGATTCCGCGGGCCATAAGTATTAAAAATCCTGATAACTCTGACATCCACCTGATGGACGCGATGATACGCAAAGGAAATCGCTTCCGCATATCTTTTCGCTTCGTCGTAAACGCCGCGCGGCCCAATTGGATTCACATTTCCCCAGTAATCTTCCGGCTGCGGATGCACCAGCGGATCTCCGTACACTTCCGAAGTTGAAGCCAGGAAAAACTTAGCTCCTTTGGCTTTCGCTAAGCCGACCGCGTTATGCGTACCCAAAGCTCCGACTTTCAGTGTTTGAATTGGAAGCTGTAAGTAATCTATCGGGCTGGCCGGGCTGGCAAAATGCATTACCCAATCCAAATGTCCGGCAACGTGAATATGGTTGCTGACATCGTGATGAATAAACTCAAATTTCGGATTAGACCGATGATGAGCAATATTCGAAAGATCCCCTGTCACGAGATTATCCATCGCAACGACTTCGTGACCATCACTGAGTAAACGATCTGTCAGATGGCTTCCGATAAATCCGGCTCCGCCTGTAAGTAAAATTCGCATTAGCGTCCGATCCCCCGATAAATAAAATTCGCGTCGCGCACGGCTTGTTGATCCAGCACATTGCGACCATCAATAATGACGTTTCCGTTCATTACCTCTTTTAGTTTCTGCAAATCAAGGTGCTTAAATTCTTCCCATTCTGTCACCAGTACAATAGCATCACAATCTCTCGCCAGACTCTCAACATTTTCAGCGTATTCAATATTGATGTCAGGATATTGCTTTTGACAATGTTCATTCGCTATCGGATCGTAGGCTTTTACTTTCGCTCCCATTTCCAATAAACGTTCGGCAATCGTCAAAGCCGGAGCATCGCGTAAATCATCCGTATTCGGTTTAAATGCCAAACCTAACAATCCAATGGTTTTACCCTTAATAATCTTGAGAGTTTCCTGTAATTTCTGAACGGCAATACCGCGCTGCTCACTATTAATTCCCACCGTAGCGCGTAACATTTGTGGTTCGTAATTGTATTCTTTCGCAATATCAATCAACGCTGAAACGTCTTTGCCGAAACACGATCCGCCCCAGCCTAAACCGGCATTCAGGAAGCGTGGACCGATGCGATTATCAAGTCCAAATCCGCGCACAACTTCGTGCACATCCGCGCCGACACGTTCGCAAATATTAGCGATTTCATTGGCGAAACTGATCTTCGTGGCAAGAAAAGCATTTGCCGCGTACTTAATCATTTCCGCCGAAGCTAAATCCGTTGTCACGACCGGCACAGCCATCATATTAGAAGCACGCGCCGCCGAAGGAGGAGAAGTAAAAGTCTGCTCAATTAACGGCTTATACAAAGCTCGTAACTGTTCGATGGCAAATGGATCGCTGGAACCAAGCACAATTCGATCCGGGTAAAATGTATCAGGAATCGCCGAACCTTCACGCAAAAATTCAGGATTGGAAGCCACCGCAAAAAGTGATTCAGGTTTCAGCCCTTCGCACTCTTTATTACCTTTGAGTCCTTCTTTCACCAACATTTCGACCCAGTTTCCAGAACCAATCGGCACGGTAGATTTATTGACGACGACGCGACGACGAGTGCCATCCAGCGAAGCTCCAATCTGACGCGCAACGGCTTCGACATACGACAAATTCGCTTTGCCTGAAGGCAGCGGTGGAGTGCCGACCGCAGTAAAAATAATGTCAGCCTGTTTCACTGCGCCATTAATGTCAGTATTAAAATGCAATAAACCTTTCTGGATGCAAAGTGTTAACAACTGATCCAGACCGGGCTCGTAAATCGGTGATTTGCCACTGTTAAGCATTTCAATTTTGCGCTGATCAATGTCCACGCAAGTGACTGAATGTCCCAGATATGAAAGACATACGCCAGTGACTAAACCAACATAACCGGTTCCAACTACACAAACTTGCAAGGCTGTTCTCCTTTGAACGAAGGGGAAGTGCTAGACACTTACCGAAAAATCTGGTGGATCATTTTTGAATAGAACGGGGAGGCTACAGCGCAATATAACAAAAGGCCCTGAGCGTGAAAAGGGAAAAGATATTTTAATGGCAAATGTCATACTTTTGTTTGTCACGCTCTCACTTAAAATCAAAGGGAAAACACACTATCCACGAAGTATACGAAGGTCACGAAGTTAATTTCACTTCGTGACCTTCGTATACTTCGTGGATAGTGTGTTT
>JAYTCQ010000035.1:0-16316 GCA_043736395.1 Blastocatellia bacterium
CGGCAAATAATTTGTCTTTCAGCGCAGGTGGCAAAGGCTGATTTTTTAAAGTCTGCAACTCTTCGCGATATTCTTTTTCTTCCTTGTCGGTCTGGAATGTTTCTTTCCACTGTGACCAGAAGTTTTCGGGTGTCGCGTTCGTCGCGTAGGACGCTACCTGCGTTGCTACGCTCATGATGATTTGACCGTACACATACAGCGCGCGGATACCGTCTTCCTGCTCATTGCGCGTATGCTGACTGAACGCCTGTTTCAAAGGGTCTTTCATATCCGGTCGTTTGCATTCGATAACGCAAAGTGGAATGCCGTTGACGAATAACACTAAATCAGGGCGGTAATGTTCTTTGCTGGTGCTGCGCATGACGCTGAATTCTTCCGTCACGTGAAATTGATTATTCTCAATATTTTTCCAGTCGATATATTGCAACGTGAAATCTTTCTTTTCGCCGTCCACGATTTGCTCAAACGTTTTCCCCAGCGTCATCAGGTTATAAGCCGTTTCGCAGGCGGAAATGTATCCGTCATTCATCGGCAATTCTTTCATGGCACGAATCCCGTTTTCGATATTGGCGTCGCTGATGTAGGTCGTCTTGGTAGAGCTGATGCGCTTGGCGGAATTGATTTCCTTGAGCTGTTGACGCAGGACGGATTCCAGCAAAACATTGCTCGTCTTGCCGCCGCGCAGCCGTTCGGTTTCTGCCGGATTTAAATATGTGTAGCCCAATTTTTGCAGCAACTGCAACGCCGGGATTTGGCTGATATGATCTTCTTTGAAACTTGGAGTTTCCATAATTTATACAACCTCTCAGCAGGGAACGCGAAGTTCAAGGCATTGGTTTCTCACAGGTAAGTGCGACACAAGCTCCAGAGGAGCGACATGTTTATAGCTAGCCGTAAACATTTGTTTTTAGCTCCATCGGAGCGGCATATGTCGCTCCGATGGAGCTTGGTTATTCGTCTTATCACATTGCTATAAATATGCCGCTCCTTTGGAGCTGAAAAATATGTGTAGAAGCTGTTGTTCTGAGAGCCAACGCCAACGCAGCGCGGCATTTGACAAACTAAAGTTTGAACTCTGAACCTTCCAGCTTCAATCTCTTTTTCCCCGTCAATAATTGTTGCATCATTCCTTTTTTCTGCTCGCGCAATTTTTCGGTTTTGGTTTTGAGCAGATTGATTTCCTGATCCGCCGCTTGCAGCACTTGGGCGATGGCGATTTGTTCGGCGATTGATGGAATATGAACTTTGATTATCGAAAAAGCGTCCCAACGCAAACCGCCTCGTCTGTCAATTGAGCCTTCCATTCTTGCTTGATATTGGGAAACGAGTTTGTGAGATTTTAGTAGTTTGTAAAGGAAAACATCGTTGATTGACGAATCAGTTTTGAAAACCGTATACATCGGACTAATCAACGATTCATCCAAAATATCCTGATAACCAATGCTTCCTTCTTCGATATGATTTGTCGCGTATGCAAAATGATTTTTCGGAACGACTTTGTAAGTGCTTATGTCGTCCGAAAATATTTTTCGCCCAAAATATTCCAATGAAGGAACCAGCCCATAGTGCTTTGTGCAAGATAAAACCGTCATTGGTTTATCTGCTTTATTTCTTATACTCACTTCTTTGGAAACATCTCGAATGTGAATTTCCTTCCACGCTCCGCCAAAGCCTTTCAACCTTCTCTTGCCGGTCAATAAATTTTGCATCAGCCATTTTTTGCGGAGTTCTTTTTGGGCAATCAGTTGGTTGTGGTGGTTGATGACACGATCCATCAAACCCAAAACGTGGGCGATGGCTTTTTGTTCGGGTAGCGGTGGAAGCGGGATTTTAACTTTTGCCAAATCTCTTGGATAAATGTGAACGACTGAATTTCCTTGTCCCAAAACTCTTTTTTGTTTCCTTGAAAAATCAGTTTCTAATGCAAACGAAAGACATTCACAGTTGACATCATCATTTGTCGAAAGAACGATTACATCACCGCCCGCAAATGCTTTTTCGTTGCCGATGAACGCGACAGCTTTTCCTATTTCGTCAACGGTTTCACCGCTTCCAGCAAAAAGAATGTCGCCACTAATTATTTCTAAACTTTCCTTCGCAACTGATTCACTGATATAGGATTTGAATTCTTTAATAACAAATTCGTGTGTTGTATAAATTTCCCCGTAACGAACGCAGGGCAAGCCTTCCGAAATAACTTGCTCTTTAAGAATGCCTTTTCCTTTTGAAAAAGTTCCCAATTCACCTAAGCTCTTCACCTTCCAATCGCTCGGAATGGTGGAATTATAAAAAGGTTTTGTATTTTCAGAATCAGCCATAATTTTTATTTGTGGCGAATTCGCCATATTTGGAATTTTTTATTTTCCCTTCAATTTTTTAATTTCAATATCAAAATCACTTTCAATAAGTTTATCTTGAGCAATCCGATACTTTTCAAACTCGGTTTCTGCCAAGGCGAGAGCAACTTCGTGCGAAACATTTCCGGCATCAGTTAAAACCTCTCGTTCATTAAATTTCAGAAACGCATCAAGCCGATTGACCCAATCTTTCATATACATCACTACGCCGTTTTGGGCTTGAAGCTCGGCAAAATCGAGATACATCGAAACAATCCGATTAAGTCCGTCGAGTTCTTTTTCATTCAAATAGTTCTTGGCGATGCCAATATCGGTTTTTCGGATTTTGCCTTCGGGCGAATTTTTCCAATTGGTCAATCCCATATTCGGCTGATCGCTGTCGGCGCGTTCGGCAATAATTTCCGCCGCCGTTCGTCCTGTCATCGCCCAATGAAGTTTGTTTTGAACGGTCGCAAAAAACTGCTTCGTAACTTCTGCGTCCTTTGTATAATCCGCACTACAGCTTGAATAAATATCGGTGATCTTTTGATAAAAACGCCGTTCGCTCGAACGTATGTCACGGATGCGGGCAAGCTGTTCTTCAAAATAATCTTTCCCGAAAATATTGTTCGGATTCTTAAGACGTTCATCATCCATCGTGAATCCTTTGATGATGTATTCTTTCAAGCGTTCGGTCGCCCACATGCGAAAATGCGTTGCCTGTATGCTGTTGACGCGATAGCCGACGGAAATAATCGCGTCAAGATTATAAAATTGGGTATTGTAAGTTTTGCCGTCAGCGGCAGTATGTGCAATTTTTGCACTAACTGAATTTTGGTCTAATTCATTGCTCTCAAAGATATTTTTCAGATGTTTTGTAACAACAGTTCTATCAACCCCAAATAAATCGGCGATCTTTTGCTGAGTCAGCCAAATTGTTTCATTCTGCAAAAAGATTTCAACCTTCACTTTGCCGTTTGGCGTAGTGTAAAGCAGAATTTCGTTGAAGCCTTCGTTGGCAATTGCCTCTTTGTTTTTCATTGGATTTGTTTGTCCGTTGATAGTTTCTTACTTATTCAATTGTTTGGTTTCCGTTGATTTATCAATCCTCTTGATGCTGTCAGCGGACGGCAAATTCTCCGGCATCGTCCCGCCAATTTCTTCAATCGTTTTTCTGACCTTTTTCCCGATTTCAAAGTGTGTTTCATTCGCTTTCTGTTTACCCTTGATCTCGTCGCGTCTTAATTTGTCTTCCGTTTGTGTTGCACGGAAGAGGTTGGCGGCAAGTTCTGTGCTGCCCATGTGGTCTAGTATTTGCTGGCTTTTCTTCAATCCCTTTTTCGCGTGAATGCCTTTGGCATCGAGTCCGCCGTAAAGTCCCTGATAACCGTGATTCTGAAAAATTGCATAATCAATCGGTTCAATTACACCCGCATCTTTTGCCGCATCCGCCAGCTGTAAATTGTGCTTTTTCAGTTCATTTCGAAGAAAAAGACGTTTCTCACCTTCGCTCGGAAGTTGGTTGAATTCTTCCATCTGCCGAATTTCCTGCAAACGGGTTTGGACGGCAAAATAGGTTTGCCCGAGAGCAACAATTTCTTTGCTCGGATCGGCATTTTGGACAATGAGATAACAGGCATATCGAGAAAGTTTGAAACTTGTATATTCCTGCTTTGCTCCTTTGCCGTGGCTTATCTCCTCGAGCATGTCCTCGAAGTGATCGGCAACCTTCTGTTTGCTGTTTTTACACGATTCTTTTGCCCTTTCAATAACAGGCAAAAAATGTCTGAACTCAGAATATTCAAGAATTTTCGATAGTTTTCTTGCTCCCCAAAATTCATTGCCGTTTTCGTCAGTTTCTTTGATTTGCTCAAAAATAGTTTGATTCAAATTTGTAAGTTTATTTTCCATGTTTTGCCTCCGTGAAGGTGCTGCACCAGCCACCGTTAAACTCCTAATTCTTTCAAGTATTTATTCAATTCCGTTTGGACGGTTTTCAATTCAATTTCCAATTTGTCAATCTCTGTTTGCACTGCCGAAATATCAACTTCGGCTTCTTCCTCAAAAGTGTCCACATAGCGCGGAATGTTTAGATTGAATTCGTTTTCTGCGATTTCTTCGAATGTTGCAACAAAGCTGAATTTGTCTTCGATTACTCCGGCGGGAAGTTCTCCTCGATTAAATTTGCGGTACGTTTCGACGATCAGTTCAATGTCGGAAGCGCGCAGTTTGTTTTGATTTTTCGCGCTTTCAAAATGTTTACTTGCGTCAATAAACAAAACATTTTTGTTGTCGCCTTTGCCCTTATTAAAAATCAAAATCGCAGCGGGAATTCCAGTGCCGAAAAATAGGTTGGCAGGTAAGCCGATAACCGCTTCGAGAATATTTTGCTCGATAGTTTTTTGGCGGATTTTTCCTTCGCTGCTGCCACGAAATAAAACTCCGTGCGGAACTACAACGCCGACTTTTCCATGTCCTTCGTAAGTCGTTTCAATCATGTGGCTGATGAATGCCCAATCGCCTTTGCTTTTGGGCGGTGTGCCGCGCCAGAAACGATTGTATTTATCCGTGTCGGGGTCAAAGCTATCCGACGCTTTATTTTCTTCCTTGTCGTCACTTTTGCCCCATTTATCTAAGGAAAACGGCGGATTTGCGACCACGGTATCAAACTTCATCAGCGCGTCGCCTTCTTTCAGCTTCGGATTACGGATCGTATCGCCCCAGCGAATCGTGGCATTATCAAAACCATGCAAAAACATATTCATGACCGCTAAAGCCCACGTGCTGCCGTTGGCTTCTTGTCCGTACAACGAAAAATTATCGGAGCCGACTTCTTCGCCCGCTTTGATCAACAGGGAAGCCGAACCGCAAGTTGGGTCGCATATCCGCGAACCGGGCTTTGATTTCGTGAGCTTGGCGATGAGTGTGGAAACTTCTTTCGGGGTGAAAAATTCGCCTGCTTTTTTTCCCGCATCACTGGCGAAGTTTTCAATGAGATACATATACGCGCCGCCGATGATGTCAGTTCCTTCAAGGTGCGAAGGTCTAAGGTCGAGCGTATCTTTATTGAAATCAAGCAGGAGATTTTTGAGGCGCGTATTTTTATCTTTGGTGTCGCCCAGCACACTGCTATTAAAATTAATATTTTGGAAAACGCCCGCCCCGTCTTCGCTGTAAAGTTTTTCGCGGTTCGCCTCAACCAAATCAGCCAACCCAATATCAATTAATTCGCCAATGTTGACTTCGTTGCGATGGTCAAATAAATAGCGGAAATGGCTGTTTTCAGGCACGACAAAGCGTTCGTGGTGCATCGCGCGATTGGCTCTTTCATCGTCACCGCTGTATTTTTTCAAGTAACTTTCAAATTTGTCATCGTGGACATCACTGAGATATTTGATGAACAGCATCGTCAATACATAGTCTTTGTAAATCGCCGGATCAATGCTGCCCCGAAAAGTGTCGCAGGCTTTCCAGACTGCGTCGTTAATGTCTTTTTGTGTAATTTTAGCCATGATTATTTATTTGATTACGTTAGTTATTTGCTGCTGAACTTGTCGTTGCCGGAGTTCAGCAATTTTCAGGCGTAGATCGCGTTCAGCTTTACTTAATCGTGAGATTTCCACTATTTGTTTTTGTTTCTCGATTGTGGGGACACTAATTTCCAATTCCTCTAGTACTGCTTTTGAAATCGAAACCATCGCCGAACCAATAGCATGCCGTTTGAGAATGCTTTGCATCTCAGAATTGTTGAGAATCCAGGCGAGATATTCAGGAAGTACGTGTGACACTCGAATTTTGATTACAAAGAAAGTTGTTGAAGCTACTGCCCGAAAATCGCTTTGATAAACAGCCGCAAAATTTTTCGAACCTTTAGCTGCGAATACTATGTCATCGTGCTTCAGTAAATGTTTATTAGTGAGATTGTCTGTCTTCAAGTCTGCATGTGGAACGGAACTTAATTCGCCAAATTCATTAAAGTGCTTCGCTTGTAAATATACAACTTCGCCGTCAGATTCCGGCTTGGCGAAGATTCCTGTTTTTATATCAGCGATTTGTGCTAATTTTGCTTTCAAAATAATTACCTTGTAGTGAGATTACAAAATAACTGAAAGGGAGTCAACGTAAAAAGTGTGAAATACGAGGAAAATGTTAAGTAGCAGGATTACAAAGCGGAAAATCTGCAATATTTACTAAATTGTTTGGAATAATTAGCGATGTTTGGATTCGAAAAAACTGATTTCAGCTGTTATCAATTAATCCGCTATCAACCTGCGCCTGCAATCGCTTCGCCTGCGAGAGTAAAAATTCTTTATTTTCGCATCCTTCCGCCTGAGCTTCGACGATGAATGGAGCGTGATAGGTGATATGAATTTTGCCAGGGCGTGGGAAGTTATGTTGTGGGCTGAAAACTTCAAAGCCTCCCGAAATTGTGACAGGAATAATTGGCACTTTTGTTTCAATGGCTAACTTGATGACGCCGGGTTTGAAAGGCGCGACTTCTCCATTGCGCGTTCTTCCGCCTTCAGGAAAAACCATTACGGAACCACCTTTTCCCAGATGTTCAGCAGCTGTTTTCATCGCTGTGCGGTCGCCCTTTTCCAGTTTGACGGGGAAGGCTCCGAGGGAGCGGATAAATCCACCCAGCACCGGCATATTCGCGAATTTATCCCAAGTCATATAACGCAGCGGATAGCCGAATGGGATCGAAACCCAGAACGGATCAAAAAAGCTTTGATGATTCGGCGCGACGATGTACGGCCCACTTTTCGGCACGTTTTCAAAGCCGGAAAATGAGACGCGAAAATATGTCGAGCTGATGAAAATTATTCCCTGCCGTGCGCAACGGAAATAAAGAGTTACACGATTGGGATCAGGATTCCTTGGGTTCGAGTTCATTAATAAAGCCTATGCACTCTTAAATTGTTGCTTGTAGATTTTTAATTCTGTCGCTTGCGGATGCGATTTGTAAAGCGGATCGAGAGGGTAACATCCTGACACCAGACCATTGCGAGGAGCCGTCGTGCAGTCGCTAAATGTTCGGCACAACCGCTTAGTTTGCAGTGGTCTTCCATTCAATACGTCGTCCGGCATATCGTGATAGGAAAGCACAATCCTTCCCATCCCGACGAAATCAACTTTATTCGTCCGCACGTAATGTTGACCGACATTCGCGAGCCATTCCTGCAAATAACTGTAGCCAGTTCCAACGATGAGAAGTTCAGGAAAACGCGCTTTGAGTTGGGCGGTGATGTTGAGCAAACGGGCTACGCCAACGAGCGGGTCTTCGGGGGGCAGGTAGCCATCGGAAGGCGGAAAAATCGCGGGACGTTGAATGTGCGGAATGTAGTACGGGCTACCGGAAGAAATGCACACTAATTTAATGTCCAAATCCTGAAGCATCTGGAGAAATTCAAAGGTTTCTGTGAGGTCAACTTCGAGCGGGTTATTTTTATTAACGCCAAAACCGTAATTGTAAATTCCATCGAAATCTTCAGGTTCGCCGCGTTCGTTGGCGTCTTTGCGAAAGGGAATCAGATCGAATGCGCTGAGGCGAACTCCGATGTGCAAGCCCGGCGCGTCGCGGCGAATTGCGCTTACCATATCGCGTAAAAATCTGGTGCGATTTTCGAGGCTGCCGCCGTATTTTCCTTCACGTGTATGCGCACTCAAAAATTCATGTCCGAGGTAGCCGTGACAATGTTTGAGGTCTACGAATTCATATCCGGCCTGCTGAGCGCGAATCGCAGCTTTGACAAAATCCCCAATTAAATCGTCAATTTCTCCGTCCGAGAACAAAGCTTTTTCCGGTTCGATATGAAATTTTTTATCGAGAATCGGATGGCGATACAGCGTCCGGGATTCGAGTGATTTGCCGTTCGGACGCGAGAATCTTCCACTGTGCGTGAGCTGCAATCCAAGCAATAAATCATCCGTTTTTCCACACCGATGTTGATGTGCATCAAGCAATGTAGTTCGTAAGGATTCAAGCGCCGAAGCGGTCGCATCACTGGAAATTAATTGATTCGGATTGGCGCGTCCATCGTGACGCACGGCGATGGCTTCGCCGCCCCAGATTAATTTAGCTCCACTGTCACCGAAGTTGTGCCAGCGTCGAATCGTGAGATCGGAAGGGAAGCCGTCGAGCGTGCCGTCCCAGCCTTCCATCGGCAAAATACTGAAACGGTTGCCAATGGTTTTTCCGTGGACGGTGTAGCTCTGAGCAAACGGCGAATCTACGCCGGATTGCAGCTCACGATCAAAGGGAAGTTCGACGCCAAGCAAGTCAAGATAAGCTTGAAAATTGTCAGCGGTTTTAAGTGAAGCGATACGTGTGAAATTCATAAATCGGTGGTCGGGGGACGGTGGTCAGTGGTCGGAAGAATCTACCTGAGTTCGATCATGTTTCCGTCTGGATCGCGCAGGAAAATTTGCGCAGCTCCGCCGCGTCCTGATCCGCGTTCGTAGGCTACATTCATCGCAGTTAATTCCTGTGCGGTGACTTCGATATCGGGAACTTGAATCGCAATGTGACGATCAAATTTCGGATCATCCGTTTGATTATTCGGGAGCGTCATCGTACTCATCAGATGAAGTTGCAGACCGTTGCGTAAATCATACCAACGACCGGGAAATCCAAAATCGGGTCGTTCCAAATTTTGCAATCCGAGAATATTTTCATAGAAGGCGGCAGCGCGATCTATGTCTGTGACCAGAAATCCAGCGTGATGAAAGGCAGTGAAAGTAATGGGCATAAAAAATGTGGCGTGAACTGTTAGTTCACGCAGTTTTGTAATCCTAAAATATTTGAAATAAAGGACAGAGAACTCACAGTTCACCGCACATCAGAAAAGCAATGTAAGGGCTTTACTAAAATTTCTCAATACGTAAACAGAATACTGGGAATGTTGGGAGGAGGGAAGTTGACAGGGCAACCGCCATCGCCGTTTCTACGACTTCATTTGAACCTGTCGTAACAGGTGGGTAGCCTATGTTTTGTGGCGTTATAGTCTCGTCTTTGACGAGCAGGATTGCCGACAAATTAGTTACAGTTGGCCCCCGACAAATGAATTAGGTTCAAAAATTAATGTCGAAGATCTCGTACGCAGCAGAAGCCCCGCAACGTGGAGAATCTTAGACTACGAAGGGTTCGCGGTCAAGAGGTCAATTGTGGCTTTTTTCTTGCGATTTATTCCACTTGACCACACTCTGACCATTCGATATGCTATCCCACTTTTGCAACAATAACTTAACTTTTTAAAGCTCAATCATTTCTGCTGAGCTTTCGGTTTGAGGAGAAAATTTTTCTAATGGCAAGTATACAAGCGACGCAAATCCGCAAGGGGATCGTAATTTTACACAACGGCACACCGCACCGGATTTTGGAATTCCATCATCACACCCCTGGCAACCTTCGCGCGATGGTTCAGACCCGAATGCGCAACCTGAAAACCGGGTCAACTACCGAGCATCGTTTTCGTTCGACGGAATCGGTCGAACGCGCCATCTTTGAAGAGCTGGAAATGACGTATCTTTATGGTGACGCCGATGGATTCCATTTTATGAATATGGAATCTTACGAACAGGTAGCCCTCAGCGAAGAAACGCTGGGTGATGCGATGGGATATATTTTGCCGGAAACTGTCATTAAAATCGAGTTTTTTGAAGGTAATCCAATCGGGATTTCTTTGCCGACGACAGTTGTGTTGACCGTCGTCGAAACAGAACCTGAAATCAAAAGTTCGACTGTGAGTAATGTTGGTAAACAGGCGAAACTCGAAACAGGAATTACGGTTCAGGTGCCTGCGTTTATCAAAGAAGGCGAAAAAGTTCGCGTTGATACAACGGATGGTAAATATATGGAAAGAGCAAAATAGGTGATAGGTGTCGGGTGTCAGGTGTTAGCTCTTACCTGCCACCTGACACCCGATTCCTGAAACCTGCTTATGTATTTTATCTACAGCATCTTTCTCAGTTTAGCCTTCATCGCTTTGTTGCCTTATTTTCTGTATCAGGCATTTTCCAATCAAAAATATCTTAGTAATTTTTCTGAAAGACTTGGCAAATTACCGGAAAGTTTTTTGGAGAATTTGCGTCCGACGATTTGGATTCATGCTGTCTCTGTCGGGGAAACAATCGCCGCGCAAACTTTAGTCAAATCATTACGCGAAAGATTTCCAAGGTATCGGTTGGTGTTTTCAACGACTACGGCCACGGGACAAGCGGTAGCGCGTTCGCGGATTACCGAAGTGGATGCATTTTGCTATTTTCCCTTTGATTGGAAGTTTTCAGTCAGAAAATCTTTGCGCATCATTCGGCCTTCCGCCGTGATTTTAATGGAATCGGAGCTGTGGCCGAACTTCCTGCATGAATGCAAAAAACAAAAAATTCCAGTCAGTGTCGCGAATGGTCGTGTCTCTGATCGTTCATTCAGACGTTCGATGAAATTCGCGTTTTGGTTCCGACGTATGACTGCGAATGTGACAGCATTTTTGATGCAAAGCGAAGCCGATGCCAGAAGAATTATAGCCTTAGGCGCGAAGCCTGAAAGCGTCATCGTCACGGGAAATATCAAGTACGACATCGGAGGTAGGATAGGCGTCCCGCCTGTCCTCACTTCGCTTTCTTCGGACCTGGCCTTGTACGAAACCCCACTCATTATCGCCGGCAGCACCACCGACGGCGAAGAAGAAATCATCCTCGCGGCTTATTTAGAATTGAAGAAAAAATCCGGACTCGAAAACGTTCGTCTGATGATTGCGCCGCGCCATCCTGAACGGTTTGACGCCGTTGCGAAATTGCTCGCCTCCGCTCATTTGAAGTTCGTGCGCCGATCCGTTTTGGCGCATCAGGTGGAGGCGATCGGCAACCAAAACTTTACGCAATTCGTCAACGATTCCATCCAAAAATCCGAAGTGATTTTACTGGATTCAATTGGCGAATTAGCCTCGCTCTATCGCTTCGCTTCAGTCGTTTTTGTGGGCGGGAGTTTAGTCCCGAAAGGTGGTCACAACATCCTCGAACCTGCAATTGACGGGCGTCCGGTGATCGTTGGGCCGTATATGGAAAACTTTCGCGAGATCACAGAAGAGTTCAAACGACGCGAGGCGGTGCTCCAATTACAAGGCGCCAACGACAACGAATTATCGGCTGCGCTGTGTGAAGCGATGACTGAATTATTGCTAAGTCCTGAGGACGCTGAAAGTCTGGGAACAAAAGCCCGCGAAGCGGTCGAAGTAAATCGTGGAGCTACCGCCAAAACACTTGAAGTGATTGCCAGTTTGATTTGATGTGCCACAAAATTTTCTGACCAAATTTGCCTATTTTTTTTATGCCCTCGGCGTCTATCTTCGCCTCGCTCTTTATCGCGCTAAAATCCTCAAAACTTATCAGCTTAACACGCCCGTGATCAGCGTTGGAAATATCACGTTCGGCGGAACGGGGAAGACTCCGTGTGCCGCGTACATTGCGAATTATTTATGCAGTGAAGGTTTTAATGTTGCGATTTTGAGTCGAGGCTACAAACGCGAAAGCAAAGGTCGCGTAGAGGTTTCAAATGGCAGCGAAATTTTATGCGGCCCGAATATTTCAGGCGATGAACCGTATCTGTTAGCGCAGCAATGTCCCGGTGTCAGAGTTGTCGTTGACGCAGATCGGTACGCGGCAGGAAAGTGGTTGGAATCCCAAACTAAAATTGATGTTTTTATTTTAGATGATGGTTATCAGCACATTCGATTGTACCGCGATCTGAATTTGTTATTGATAGATGCGACGACGGATTTTAATTCGGTATTGAATTTCCGAGAACCGCTGGAAGCTATGGACAGGGCGGATGCTGTGATTATCACGCGCGCTTCGCAGCTTTCAGATCGTGAAGATTTTTTAAGAAAAATTCAACCATATTGTCAGCCGAAGACCCCGATATTTTTCGCCGACCATCAGATCACAGGCTTTCGTTCCTTGACAGAAATTGGAAGGACAGTCCCAGCTTCAAGTTTGAATTATCTTGCTGTCGCCGCCGTTTCCGGGATTGGAAATCCTGAACGTTTTGAACTTGATTTGAAAAATTTAGGGATGAAAATCATCAAGCATTTTACTTTTGAAGATCATCATCGCTACACGCAAAATGATTTGGAAAATATTTTTCAACAGACAGCAGTGCTGGGTGGGGAAGCAATTGTTACCACAGAAAAGGATGCGGCAAATTTTCAATCGCAATTTCTGTCTGAACTGAAAATGCCAATTTATGCAGCGCAGCTTGAATTTAAATGTAATGAAAATCAGGAATTGAAACGACTTCTGATAGATGCCTTAGTTCCGTAGAAGCGGCAGCTCGCGCTCCGAAAAAATCCATCATGCAAAACTATTCGGAACAAGTTAATGAAAACGGTTTTGCAATTATTCCTAATCTAATTGACCATACTTTGGCTGATCAGCTAATTGCTGAATTTGAACACATTCACCTCAGTAACGAAGTCAAGCAAAGAGCCGGAAAAGCCTTTGGAATAAGGAGGTTGCTCGAAGTCGTCCCGTCCGTCCGCACCTTAGCCGAAGGGCCAGTCGTGCGATCAATCATCACACCAATTATTGGCGAAAATGCCAAAATCGTCCGAGGGATTTTCTTTGATAAAAATCCAGTCGCGAATTGGAAAGTCCCTTGGCATCAGGATGTAATCATCGCATTGCACGAACAGAAAAACGTTTCTGGATTCAGTGCTTGGTCTACTAAAGCCGGAGTCGTTCATACGCAACCTCCAGTAAAAATTCTACAAAACATTCTTGCGGTTCGCCTTCACCTTGATGATACAGATGAAAATAATGGAGCCTTGCGCGTCATTTCCGGTTCACATAAATTTGGAATTTTAGAGGATGATGAGATTCAGAAATTTAAAGAAAATAATGAGCAGGTGACTTGCAGTGTTGCCAAAGGCGGCGCGTTATTAATACGACCATTATTGCTGCACGCTTCTTCACCCGCAGCAATTCCTACGCATCGCCGTGTGATCCATCTTGAATATTCTGCGGATAATTTGCCTGATGGTTTAGAATGGTATGGTTCTTGATTATCGTCGTACAGTAAATTAATTTAGGAACTTCTAAGTTGAGAGGAGTTGTATGAATATGCCGTTAAGCGAAGCACAATTAGAAAGATACCCGATTACGACTGACGTGTATCATCAGATGATTCAGCAGGGTATTTTAACCAGCAACGACAAAATTGAATTACTCGAAGGAGACCTGATAAAGATGAGCGCAGTAGGCCCCCGACACGCTGCTTGTGTTGACCGTTTGAGCGAAATTCTAAGAACTGAGTTCGGTAAATCAGTTACCCTCAGGCATCAAAATCCTGTTGAACTAAGCGATAAATCAGAGCCTGAGCCGGACATTGCAATCCTGAAACGACGAGAAGATTTTTATGCTCAGGCTCATCCTGCTCCTAGTGATGTTTTATTCTTAATTGAAATTTCAGAATCAACTTTAAAAATAGATCGAGGAGTAAAATTGTCCGCTTACGCCAAAGCCGGAATTGTTGAGTATTGGATCGTAAATTTACAGGAAGACATCATCGAAGTGTATTCAAACCCCGCTGGCAACTCTTATCAATTAGCGCGGATTGTGCATCGTCACGAAACTCTCTCACCAATTTTACTCCCTTCCGTCGTGCTCGAAGCTGATGAAGTGTTGGGATAGAGTTATACCGTGCACTATTAATTCACGCACCTTTGGCGTAGCACTCTTCCCAAGAGAAAAGCGTAATATTCTATGCAAAGTTATCTCGACGATTTTCTCAAGCATCTTAAATACGAACGTAATCTCTCCGAGCATACCCTGCGCAATTATGAGAGCGACATGGTGCAGTTCTATGATTACATCGCGCCACTTGATAAGAACGACGAGCGTCGCGAAGTGCCGATTCGCAGCATTGATAATTTGACGATTCGTGAATACATGGCGACGCTGTACGAGAAGAAAAAAAAGAAAAGTTCAATCCATCGCAAAGTCGCTACGCTACGCACGTTCTTCCGTTTTCTCTGTCGCGAAGAAATTCTTGATAATAATCCGGCAATGCTTGTTTCCAGCCCTCGCGTAGACCGAAAGCTCCCAAATCATCTTTCCATCGAACAAATGGTGCGCTTCATCGAAACGCCTGAAACCGAAACAGTACTCGGCAAACGTGACCGTGCGATTCTTGAATTGCTCTACGCCAGCGGCTTGCGCGTTTCAGAATTGGTCGGCTTAAATTTGCTGGATATTGATTTCGCGAATCAGACGTTGCGCGTGAAAGGCAAAGGACGAAAAGAACGGATGGTTCCTTTCGGAAATCACGCGAAAGCCGCACTCGAAATTTATTTGGGCGTGCGCGGCGAATTATTAATTGAAGCCGATCCTGATGATCGTGATCCGTTGGCGGTGTTTATGAATTATCAGGGGACGCGTATTACTACGCGGTCGGTGGGGCGGATGCTCGATAAATACTGCAAGGAATGTACCGACATCCCGCACGTCAGCCCGCACGCGCTGCGGCATTCATTCGCTACGCATTTGCTGGATGCCGGAGCCGATCTGCGCACGATTCAGGAATTGCTGGGACACGTCAGGCTTTCGACCACGCAGCAATATACACACGTTTCGACGGATAAATTAATGGAAGTTTATGATAAGGCTCATCCGAAGGCGTAGCGCAAACTTTCCAGTTTGCGTTCGTCGTAACCAAGTGAGTAATCAAGAAAATGCAGTCTTACAAAATCATCGTATGTCATAAAAAATGAGGTTGTTGGTAAGCTTAATTTTAGGAAGGAAGCGTTCCAACAACCTCTAGCAGAGTCCACGAGATTATCTGTTGCCTTATGTAAAGCGTGAATGAAGGTTTCCTTCCAGAAAATTGTAGAGAAAACTTTCCAGTTTGCTTTTTTGGTTACCGCGGAATTTCAAGTTACCCAAACCACAATCTGGAAAGATTGCGCTACATTTCTTTATTCTCAAGACTCCGCCAGAGGTACCACGATGCGATGGAGCAGTAGGGATGCCACTTATTCTGTTCAGCAATGGCTTCCATTTCGATGGGCTTAGGCGCATCAATTAGCCCATAATTTCGATGAATCGCGTTCTTAATCCCTAAATCTCCCGTCGGCAAAATGTTCATTCTTCCTAATGAAAAAATCAAAAACATGTGAACGGTCCAGACGCCGATGCCTTTGACTTTGATCAGTTCAGCTACGATTTCGTCGTCGGACATTTTCGGGAGCCGCTTGAGATTGACGCTCCCATCGGCGACTTTTGATGCGAGGTCTTTGATGTAGCCAAGTTTTTGATAGGAGAGTCCTACCGCACGTAATTCATCGTCAGAAGTGGCGACAATCAATTCTGGTTTAGGAAATTTCGCCGGAGAGTATAGAGCTAGAAATCTTTTCTGAATGGTGTCAGCGGCTTTCGTCGAAAGTTGTTGGGAGATGATTGAACTGACTAAAGTTTGCAGGTATTTCGTATGTGGTTCGATGCGGCACGCACCGTGTTTTTTTATAATATTTCGCAGAACAGGGTCGCGCCGTGACAGATGCTTTTCAGCCGTTCGGAGGGTATCTGAAAATGAGTTATTTAAATTCATGTCGCGAGTTTAAAATGCATCATTTGTTTTGTCCAAAGCAAACAGCTGGGAGCGCCAGCATCCTGCTGGCTGAGCGAGCGCGTGCAACGCCGCTCGCGTACCTTGGCGAGCAATTCAATTGATCTTTAGAAGATCCTGTCGCCACGACGCGTTTGCATTGCTTCGCTGGCAAACGAAGCCAGCAGGATGCTGGCAGTCCCAGTTTAAAAGGGCGTAAAGAAAAGTACTCCCTTTCTTAAGGCCCCAATTTAATCGTCTGATGCTGTTTTTATTCTAACACTTAGGTTCAAGTAGTAAGTGCAACTTTGGTTAATTTTGCTAGTTCTTTGAAATAGACTTCGTAAGGCGTCTGATAGTCCAGAGTTTTGCGAGGACGA
>JAYTCQ010000036.1:0-10476 GCA_043736395.1 Blastocatellia bacterium
CTGGCGTCGGCGGGTCTGCGCTTCTTGGACGTCCGCTTCGGCGATTTCTCCGAGAGCTTTTCAGTCCCATCGAGGAGTTGGTTGAGCTCATCGGTGGATGCCACCCGCTACCGCAGGTGGTACTGACCCAGCGTATGAAACTCAACCTCAACATAAATAAAAAATCCCTCGCCGCAGACTTTTCAACCCGCGATGGTGTCGCTCACCTCAATGAATTTTCCGCTCAATTTTCTGAGCCGCAGCCACGCCTTTACACCGTTATCATTGCCGGAAAAGTGTTTCAATGCACGATCGAAAATAATGAAGTAGTCATCAATGGAAAACGCATTCCCGTTTCTGTTGCAGACCCGAAAAAAATCAGCCTGAGTGCAATCGCCAATGCCCAGGCGGGTGGACGCGCTACGTTGACTTCACCGATGCCTGGAAAAGTCGTGCGCGTGATGTGCGCCGCCGGAGATGAAGTTATCGAAGGTCAGGGATTGTTAGTTGTCGAAGCGATGAAAATGCAAAATGAAGTGCAAGCTCCGAAAGCGGGAAAAGTTGCAGAGCTAAAAGTTGCAGAAGGGCAGACCGTGAATGCGGGAGAAATTTTGGTTGTGATTGAATAGCAGAGTAAATATCCACGAAGGGACACGAAGAAAATCATCGTTAGTTGAAGAAAGAATCACTGGAAAGTATTAAAAACTTCGTGTACCTTCGTGCCCTTCGTGGATAAATAAAGTCTCAGAATTGCCAGAATTAAGCAGGCATCGTACCTTCAACCCACGCCTCACCATCTTCAAAAATTTCTTTTTTCCAAATCGGAACCGTTTGCTTCACGCGATCAATGGCGTAGTGACAGGCTTCAAAGGCGATTTTCCGATGCGGTGAAGTGATCACAATCGCGATGCTGGATTCGGTAATCTGTAATTCTCCGAAGCGATGAATGATCCCGACATTTAGAATGTCGGGGAATTTCTCGTGGATTTCCTCGCCGACTTTGCGCATTTCTTTGACTGCCATTCCTTCGTAGGCTTCATACTGCAACGTGACTACGCGGCGACCTTTGGTTTGTTCGCGCACGACGCCATCGAAGGTGACCACAGCTCCAGCGGCTCCGGTGATGAGTCGTGTTTCCAAATCAATTTTATCAATTTTATTTCGGGTGATTTCGTAAATGTCGGAAGCGGTTTTTGAGGACATAAAATATTTTTTACTCAGGCTGTTTCGATTTGTTGTAAATAAGTTTCGGCTTCTTGCAGTTGATGTTGATTAAATACACGAATGTTATGTTGTTGTAATAAAGCAGCCGTGACGCCACTCCCGATTCGCAGCCGTCCGGAAAAACTTCCGTCGTAGGTCACACTACTTCCACAAGAAGGACTCTTTTCGGTGAGAATTGCGATTTTGCATTCCTTGGATTGGGCTAATGCCAGCGCGTAATTGGCTCCGGCAACAAATTCTTTCGTTACGTTTTTGCCTGTATTGGTGAAGATGTTGATGTTGTTTTTTAGAACGTCAATTCCTACACCATTGAGAATTTCGGCAGGCGGTCGCGGTACGACTAACCCTCCGGCGAGTTCAGGGCAAACGGACACTAATCGCCCTTCAGAATTCCATCGTTCGAGAATTTCGTGTTCGGTGAGCACGTTGCCGCCCGTGGGGCGTACGGGTTCACCCAATAAACAAGCACTGATTAAGACGTTCTCCATGTTGGATTTTTATTTTCGTTTTTTAATTTTGACAGGGCGCGCTGGAGTTTTGACATAACGTTTGCGCTCAAATTTCATCGTACTCGGAATTAATTCCAATGCGCCATCGCAAACGGCTTCGTGGTTGCTCACTTTGGTATCAGAAGTCTGAGTCTGCGGAGTTTGCGCGAACAAAGCTAAGCTTAATGTAAGGCTAAAAATCAGAGTTACGGTAAATTTTGAAGTGAACTTAAACATATATTTTCCCCAAAAAATCAAGGGCAGAAAGATATTACTCAATTACTTCGCCAGCATCAATCCACAACTTGAATTGGCTTTGAGCCTCTCTTATAATCCGCTTTTCAGAAAGCAAAAAATCTTTACAATAAACACATCGAATGAGCATTGTCCTCGCAAAATCTGAACCTCAACCGTGCGAATTTTGTCGTGATACCGGATGGGAACTCGTTGTCGGCAAAGGCGTGAAGCTCTGTCGTTGTCAAAGCACGGATCGCCGCGAAGCACTACAGTCAGTCTCGCAGATACCGAAACGATACGAAAAATGTTCGTTCAATAATTACCAGCCGCAGGGCGCGCCGAATACGCAATCATTTCTTTCACAGGCGTATGCGCTCCGCGATGCGAAGCACATGGTAGATGAATTTCCCAATCTTGATATTGGATTGCTTCTCATCGGCCCGTGTGGAGTCGGGAAAACGCATCTCGCGACGGCGATTATTTCTTCGCTAATTCAGCGGAAAAGCGTTTCATGTTTGTTCTATGATTTTCGTGATTTGCTGAAAGAAATTCAGGATTCTTACAATCCAATTTCGCAATCTTCCGAGTTGCGGGTGTTGGCTCCCGTGTATGAAGCACAGGTTTTAGTACTTGATGAATTAGGTGCATCAAAGCCGACAGATTGGGTACGCGACACGATGACGCAGATTATCAATAAACGCTACAACGAAAAAAAGATGACGATCTTTACGACGAATTATCTGGATGAAGTGAAGGAAGCCGGAGAAGAAACTTTAGTAGATCGTGTGGGAGTTCGTTTGCGTTCGCGCCTGCACGAAATGTGTAAGGTCATCGAAATTAAAGGTGATGATTATCGTCTGAAAATCCGCAATAATCGTGGACGGAAATTTAGCTAAAATTAACGCAAAGGGACAAAGGGTCAAGGGGGCAAAGAAAAACCATTCAGGTTATTAATTCTTTGCTCCCTTGACCCTTTGCAGTAAAAAATGGAGCAAGAAAAAGACAGGCAAGCCGCCTGTCTTTTTCTTAGTTTTCAGCGCGTTCCTTCACCCACTTCCACATTCCCGGTTCACCACGACCGTAAGGTTCACCCGCTGAAATATATTGCATACAAAGTTGTTTATGAATCGTCGAATACGTTTCCTGCAGCCGCTGATGATCGGGCGGCAACAACAATTTAAGCGCATCCAGCGCACGCATGCACGACAAAGCTAATTTCGTGACGGCTTTTTGTAATTGTTCTATCTGTGGATCAGCATCCGTATTACACCGTTCTGCCCCGTCCCACGAAGGATGATCGTGACCGGGTTTCCCACAAGCCCAAATGAGTTCTAAGTCCTGGATAGATTTCATAACGTTGAGTCTAAAGACCCAATGCGATGATGAATCCAGAAAAAGGCAGAAGTCAGAACGATGAACGCGGAATACCAACGGAAGTTTATTTCTTCCTTCCGCATTCATCGTTCTGACTTCCTCGTTTTAGTGCGGGCTTATGCACTAAGATTTTGTCATTTCATTTTCAACCAAGCGCCAAATCCCAAGCGGATTGCCGTCTTGCAATGCCGCCGGTAAGGCTTCATTCGGGAACGTTTGATAACTGACCGGACGCACGAAACGCTTGATAGCAGCGGTTCCAACGGAGGTCGAACGCGAATCTGTTGTTGCCGGATACGGCCCGCCGTGTGTCATCGAAGGGCAAACTTCGACGCCTGTTGGGAAGCCGTTGAAGAGCAATCGCCCTACCTTTTTTTCCAGCAAGGTGATGAGCCATCTGTAGGCTTGCAAATCCTCCGCTGTGCCGTGAATTGTTGCCGTAAGATGCCCGTGCATTTCGCGTGCGACGCGTTCCATTTCTTTGTCGGAATCGCAACTGACGATAACAGTTGAAGGACCGAAAACTTCTTCGCTTAATTCCGGCTGCGATAAAAATGTGTTGGCATCCGTAGTGAAAACAGCCGGACGCGCTTCTGTTTTGACCGCTTCGCCCGCATTTGCGGCTTTGATCGTATTCACGCCTGAAGCATTTTCGAGTTTAGAAATTCCTGCGTTGTAAGCCGATAAAATCCCAGGATGGAGCATCGTTGCCGGAGCCGCTTCCGTCATTAAAGACTGAATTTTTGTCACAGTATTTTTTAAGGCATCAGAGCTGACGCCGACGACTAAACCAGGATTTGTACAGAATTGCCCGACGCCCATCGTGACGGAATTTTTTAAGCCTTCAGCGAACGCGTCGCCGCGTTCTTGTAAGGCTCCGGGTAACACGAACACAGGATTTGTGCTGCCCATTTCGGCATACACCGGAATCGGTTCAGGACGCGCATTGGCGACATCGAAAAGCGCTTTGCCGCCTCGGAATGATCCCGTGAATCCGACGGCTTTGATTTCAGGATGCTTCACCAGCGCGACGCTTATTTCATAGTTCAATCCGTGAACCATTGAGAAAACGCCTTCGGGCATTCCCGTCGCTTGCGCCGCAGTGATGATGGCGGTGGCGACTAATTCAGCAGTAGCGGGATGGGCAGGATGAGCTTTGACGACAACAGGGCAACCAGCAGCGAGAACCGACGCGGTGTCTCCGCCTGCGGTCGAAAAAGCGAGCGGGAAATTGCTGGCTCCGAAGACCGCAGCGGGGCCGATGGGGATCAACATTTTTCGCAGGTCTACGCGCGGGAGCGGAAGGCGATCAGGTTGCGCACGATCAACTGTGGCTTCGACCCATGAGCCTTCGCGGATCAATGCGGCAAACATTTTGAGTTGTGCCATGGTGCGTCCGCGTTCCCCTGTGAGGCGAGCCATTGGCAAGCCGGATTCGGCGTTCGCGGTTTCGAGTAAGACATCACCGAGCGCTAATAATTCATCAGCAATGCGGTCAAGAAAATCGGCGCGTTGATCTTTCGTGAAGCCGCGATACGGATCAAAAGCCTGCGTAGCTAATTCGACCGCCTGATTGATTTCAGCTTCGGTGGCTTCGTGAAAAAGCGTGGTTAATTTTTCACTGGTAGCCGGATTAGTAGATTGAAAAGTTGAAGAACCTGATGAAGATAAAGAATTTCCGAGAATATTTTTTCCGTGCATATTTTTTTGTAGCGTAGGTTCTTAACCTGCGCTTCTTATTAAACTAACAAAAGCGCAGGTTAAGAACCTACGCTACATTTCACATAACAATATTTACTAATGTCCCAATTCCATCAATCGTGATGCGGATTTCATCGCCTGACAACAGCGTGAATTCATCCGGCGGAACGATTCCGGTTCCAGTCAGCAAGAAACTTCCATTTGGGAACGAATTATCAAGATAAAGATAATGTGCCAATTCTTTGGGCTTGCGCTTGAGCTGTGAAAGGTCGGTGGATTCATCAAATTTGACTTCGCCAGAGCGCAAAATCTGGATGGAGATTTTAGTCGTCTGAGGTAAATCTTCATTGCCGACGAGAATGCACGGCCCAAGTCCACAGCTTAAATCGTAGGCTTTGGCTTGTGGCAAATACAACGGATTTTCGCCTTCGATGTCGCGCGAACTCATGTCGTTACCAATCGTGTAGCCAATGATGGAGCCAGCCTGATTGATCACGAGTGTTAATTCCGGTTCGGGCACATTCCATTTGGAATCGCTGCGGATTTTGACTTTTTGACCAGAACCGGCGACGCGGTGCGGGTTAGCTTTGAAAAATAATTCCGGACGTTCCGCGCTATACACGCGATCATAAAAGCTCCCGCCGCCAGCATCTTTAGACTCTTCCATTCTGGCAGTTCTGCTGCGATAATAGGTGACACCGGAAGCCCAAACTTCTTGCGAGTCAATGGGCGCAAGAATCACCTCAGGTTTGGCAATTTTATTCTCACTGGACAGCAGCGGTTTCAAAAAAGCGGACAAATCATTTTGCAAAAACAGTGTATCCCAGCTCAATTCTGAGAGCTGATGATATGACTCCTCATGTTCAATGACGGTGCCGTTTTCAGTTTTATAAATCTTCATAGAGTTCCTCATTTAAAATTTTGTGAAGTTGATCGGATAACACGCGCATTTACAGAGTGTCAAGCTGGCAATCTCCTCTACCCCCAGTTGCGACACGATTTAATAATCGCCATACAACATTTTTGCAATTAGCGATGCCTTATTTTAAGGATGTCGCAAAAAGTTTTTGAATTGGAATCTTTAGTTATCTGGAGGTCTACAATGGCGCTTCCTCATTACAATCTACCCACACCGAATCAAACCATCGGAATGGAATCTTTTCCGGTGGTGATGGTTCCGAATGACGGCACTGCGCGCGCCTCGCACTTGAAAGATTTATTTTTTTCCCGGAAAACGCAGGCGATTACAGCTTTGTTATGTATGTCAGCTGTTGCTACTGCTTTATGGGTCTATTTCGAACCGACCAATGCATTTATTTCTGCAAAGAACAGTAGCGCAATGCTGATGGCTTCGTTAGCCGTCGCCGCTGTAACCCTGATTTTGTTAGGGATTGCGGCTGTTTATAAACTTCAAAGTAGAGATTCGTTTACCACTCCCCCCGAAACTATTTCTTTGCCGGCAAATCGTGAAGCTGTCACGGTACGCAATCAAACTGCTTCTTCGTCAATTGAATCAGCAGTGATCGCGTTCGAGCGGCACAAACGAATTGCGTCCGAACAGACAACCGCCGTCGAATTTTTATGTGAAGACTTTGTCAGTGAGCCGTTCATCGAATTTCTTGATGAATCCGTCATTGCCGAAGTTTTTTCGGATGAAATGATCGCGCCAGATTGCCTGGTTTTTAGTATCGAGGTTAAGGAAAATGTCACCCAGTAATCAATTTGTCTTCCCGATTTATCTTGGAAAAAGCGAACGTAAGTCACCTTCAAAATTCAAGCGCTCCATGCGCAAAAATATCTTTCGGATTGCTCTTTTCCTGCTGGCTTTGCCGTTGTTGGCCGGAGTCGTATTTTTATTATATCGAAATCCCCAGGTTCTAACTTCACTGAATTGGCAGGCGATTTTTTTAACTTTTTCCGCTCTTTTTGTGGCATCAACAATTACCGGTTTAGCGGTTTTCAGGTTTCTTCGTTTGCGGGACTTGATGGCGACGCCAACTCCGATCAACGTTCGGTCAATGCCGGTCAAAAAATTGGTTGCCCAGAAAAGAGTCAGACAACCTGTTGAATATAAAAACGTCATGATTGATGCCGAAATGTGGACGAAAGATCGAAATATTTCGCGCGAAGAAGGGCAATTCCAAATCGGATATTTACCCGAAGAATTTTCAGCAGATGATGTGTTGGTCTTTAGTTTTCAATACGATCAATAAAGAAAAGTGATGAGGAGAAAGTGATGAGTGATGAGTCATGAGTAATGAGTTGAAAGACACTCATCTCTCATGACTCGTCACTTTCTTCCCTCCGTGGTCTATTTCAGGTTTTTTGCGCTACAATAACAACCTCAAAGTTTTACCAAATTAAAAACCGAGGTTGTCTCATGAACCGCATTGCTTTCGCATTTGTCTCTCTGCTGCTTTTTTCTGCCTTATCCTTTGGACAAGCTACCGCCCCCGCGCCTGAAAGTTACGCCGTTACGGTCAGCACTGTAAACATGAAAACGCGTGACGGTGTCATGCTCGCTACCGACATTTATCGCCCCAAAGCCGAAGGGAAATTTCCTGTCCTGATGATTCGCACGCCCTATAATCGGCGCGATTCTGCGACAGGAATTTTTCTGGCTTCACACGGATATATTTCTATTCATCAGGACACACGCGGACGCTTCGACTCCGGTGGCGAATTTTATCCTTTCAAATACGAAAAGAATGACGGCTATGACGCCGTCGAATGGGCTGCGGCGTTGCCGTATTCCGACGGACGTGTCGGAATGCACGGCGGGTCTTACGTTGGCGCTACGCAAATGTTAGCGGCGTCTTCGGCTCCTCCGCATTTGGTGGGAATTTTCCCGTACGTCACGGCGATGGAATATTACGAAGGCTGGACGTATCAGGGCGGTGCGTGGATGCAATGGTTTTCAGAATCCTGGACTTCAGGACTGGCAGTAGACACGCTGAGCAAAAAAACGGCGGCGTTGACGCGCTCAAAACTTTGGGCGAATGCTTTGCCGGTCGAGAGCTATAAATTATTAGACATTCCGACGACGCAAGATGTCGCACCATATTTGCAGGATTGGATCGAACACGAAACCAATGATGATTATTGGAAAGCCACCAAGGTTTCAGATCATTACGGCAAAATGAATATCAAAGCGCTGCATTCGGGCGGCTGGCACGACATTTTCAGCGGCGGTTCAATTCGTAATTTTATCGAAATGCAAAAACAGACTCCGACTGAGGAAGCACGCAAAGGACAGCGCCTGTTAATGGGGCCGTGGGCGCATGCGGCGACTTCGCCTGAAGGAAAAATCGGTGATGTGACGTTCGGCAAAGACGCTGTGCTGGATATGAACGGCACGATTGTGAAGTGGTACGACTACGTGATGAAGGGCAAGCAAAATGAATTTTCGACGGATGCGCCGGTGAAGATTTTTGTGATGGGAGACAACGTCTGGCGCGACGAAAAAGAATTTCCGTTGGCGCGGACGAACTACACAAAATATTATTTGCATTCAACGAAAGGCGCGAATTCATTGGGCGGCGACGGTGTTATCAGTCCGATAATTCCGAAATCGGAGAAGCCGGATTCTTATGAATACGATCCTGCCAATCCGGTTCCGACGATTGGCGGCAGGCTTTGTTGTGGCGGTTTACCTCCAGGGCCAGCCGATCAAAAAGCGAATGAATCGCGCAGTGACGTCTTGGTATTTTCGACTCCGGCTTTGACGCAGGACACCGAAGTTACAGGATTTATTACGGCTGAATTGTATGCTTCGACGTCAGCAGTGGATACCGATTTTACAGCGATGATTGTTGACGTAGATGAAAAAGGCTACGCCCGATATTTGGGAGATGGCATCATTCGGGCTAGGTATCGCAATTCAACGCGAACAGCGGAACCCATTGAGCCGAGCAAGGTTTATAAATATACAATTGATTTATGGGCGACGAGTAACGTCTTCAAAGCCGGACATAAAATTCGTGTTTACATTTCCAGCAGTAACTTTCCGCGCTTTAATCGCAATTTGAATACCGGAGAAAAAACGCTCGGAGGAATGCGGATGACACCAGCGAAGCAAACGATTTATCACGACGCACAATATCCATCTTCGATCATTTTACCGATGATCCCAAAATAATCGGGCAACTTTTTCTACGACTGCCGCCTCTTAAGAGAACCGAATGGTGAAAAACAACGTATCTTCATTGACAGACAACTGGAAAGAAACAATTAGGGAATAATTTACTCCTGTCTGAAGATTTAGTAGTTAAGGAAATGAGGTATGTATATGGCAGTTGTAGGAACAATCGTTTGCACATTATTTTTGATGGCAGTTTGGAACAAAGAAATCCAGAATCGTTTGATTTTGTTGCGTTCAAAGAACCAATCGAATTCGAGAAAATAGTTGTTGTTTTGCTCGCTTGGATTCCACCCCTTTTGAATCACCCCCTACCAGCAATTCACCAATTCATCGTCATCTAAAAACTAATATATAGAAACATTTTCGTGGATGTTTGGATGCCGCAGTACGTAGTCCAATGGGATGAAGGCAGAAGAATAGACCACCGGGTCTTCGCGGGTCTGAGTTTTAGGAACCACGGAGGGCACGGAGTTTTTCGACAGGATTGACAAGATTGACAGGATATTTTCAGATGACAGGTGTGAGGGATCAGGTGTTAGTTTTGAGACCTGATCCCTCACACCTGAAACCCGACACGTGCCATTAAATCCTGTTCATCTTGTCAATCCTGTCTAGTCTTCCTCCGTGTTCTCCGTGGTTTATTCTTCTGCCTTCATCCCATATCGGTTACGATACTTTCATGCAAGACAAACTCTACGAAAAGACGATCAAGCGAGCGTTCAATATTCTCTCCGCCAAGCCGCGCAGCATCGCCGAAATGCGGACGCGGTTACTCGAAAAAGAATGGGCAACCGAAGAAATTGTCGAACTCGTCATCACGCGATTGTGTGAGCTGGAATATCTTGACGATGAAAAATTCGCTGTACAATTTGCGAATTCAAAACTTGTCACGAAACAGATCGGAGCTTCGCGGTTGCGCCGTGATCTGCAACGAAAAAAACTTTCCTCAACTGTCATCACACAGGCACTGGAAAATGTGTATACAGAAAAACCTGAAGATGAACTAATTGAAATCGCTTTGGCGAAAAGATTACGGCTGAAAGGGAAGCCGACCTCGCGTGAAGAATCAAAGAAATTGTTCGATTATTTACTCCGGCTCGGCTTTAAATATGATCTGGTGATTCGCAAGGTGAGGGAAGCTGGAAAAGTTGATGTTGATGATGAATAAGGTTTTCGCCGCCTGATTGCCTCTGAAATAATTAAAAAGATTGATTATCTGATTCTTTTTTTGTTACTTAGGTTCAAGTAGTAAGTGCAACTTTGGTTAATTTTGCTAGTTCTTTGAAATAGACTTCGTAAGGCGTCTGATAGTCCAGAGTTTTGCGAGGACGA
>JAYTCQ010000037.1:0-14487 GCA_043736395.1 Blastocatellia bacterium
AAATACAATGGGCATCAAAGTTGGTATCAACGGATTTGGTCGCATTGGTCGTAACATTCTGCGCACTGCGCTGGGCAGCCGCGACATTGACTTCGTCGCGGTTAACGATCTGACCGACACTAAAACATTGGCATATTTGCTCAAATACGATTCCGTCCTGGGCAATCTGGATCACGAAATCTCGCATACTGAAAATTCAATCACTGTCGCTGGCGACGAGATTAAAGTATTTTCCGAACGCGATCCGGCAAAAATTCCCTGGGGCGAAGTCGGAGCCGAAATCGTCATCGAATCCACCGGAATTTTTACCGCGAAAGAAAAAGCTGTCGCACATCTGCGTGACACCGTCAAAAAAGTTATCATCAGCGCGCCTGCCACCAACGAAGACATCACCATCGTGATGGGCGTCAACCACAATTCCTACAATCCAGCAGAACATCACATCATTTCAAATGCTTCGTGTACGACGAATTGCCTGGCTCCGGTGGCGAAAGTCATCCATGAAAAATTCGGCATCAGCAAAGCACAGATGACGACGATTCACTCTTATACGAACGATCAGCAATTGCTTGATCTGCCGCACAAAGATTTGCGTCGCGCACGTGCCGCAGCCATTTCGATGATTCCGACTTCGACGGGCGCAGCCAAAGCTGTGGCGTTAGTCCTGCCGGAACTCAAAGGCAAATTTGACGGTATTTCAGTGCGTGTTCCAACGCCGAACGTTTCATTAGTAGACGTCGTGATTTTGCTTGAAAAAGAGACCACAACTGAAGAAGTCAACGCGGTCTTGAAAGCCGCTGCCGAAGGCGAACTCAAAGGAATTCTGGCCTTTGAAGAACAACCTCTGGTTTCCGTTGATTTCCGTCGTAATGACAATTCTTCAATTGTAGACGCCGACTATACGAAAGTTGTGGGCGGTAATCTGTTGAAGGTTCTTTCGTGGTACGACAACGAATGGGGTTACTCATCGCGTGTTCGTGATTTAGTGAAATTTATTGCCAGCAAAGGTCTCTAGTTCTGATAGATAAGCAAACTAAAGAGGCAGGAGCGATTCACGTTCCTGCCTTTTTCTTTAGAAGAGATGCTTACCTTGACACTTCTTAAAAAGATGGTGAAGATAGCTCCGCACCGAAATTGACGATTGACGAACGAAACGAATTACCATCCATCACTATCAGCGACGATAAAATTCTTTTGAAAGAGTTGGCACTTGCCTTTGCTTCACGATATGCCTGAGCTGAAAGATCAAAATACTCCGATCCTGAAAGACAAATACGAACTCAATAATTTCTTTGATGAAATGTTTGCAGGCGCACAGCAACCGCGCCCGCATTATGAAACGCTGCATAATCGTTTGGCTTCCTTCAGCGTCGAAGACATGAACGAGAAGGCGCGTGCCGCCAATATTTCATTTCTCTATCAAGGGATCACGTTCACTGTTTACAACGAAGATGAGGGAATCGAACGCATCTTCCCGTTCGATCTGATTCCGCGCATCATTCCTGCGAATGAATGGAAAATTATCGAGACTGGACTCACGCAGCGCGTGCAGGCGCTGAATCATTTTTTGCATGATGTCTACCACGATCAGCGGATGATTAAGGATAAAAAAATTCCTGCTGAACTTGTCTTCGGAGCCAGCAATTTTCGCCGCGAAATGATCGGGATTAACGTCCCTAGAAATATTTATGCACACATCATCGGGACGGATTTAATTCGAGATGATGACGGAAATTATTTTGTGCTCGAAGATAACTTGCGTTCGCCTTCCGGCGTCAGCTATATGCTCGAAAACCGGCAAGCGATGAAGCGTTCTTTTCCTCGCTTGTTTGAGCAATACGGCGTTGCGCCAATTGATCATTATCCGCAGGAATTGCTCAGCACTTTGCGCTCCGTAGCGCCGCACGAATCGCACGATCCAACCGTAGTTTTATTAACTCCGGGAATTTATAACTCTGCCTATTTTGAGCATTCATTTTTAGCCCGACAGATGGGCATCGAAATTGTCGAAGGACGTGATCTGGTTTGCCATGACAATCGCGTGTATACGCGCACGACACGTGGGCTGCAACGCGTAGATGTAATTTATCGCCGCATTGATGATGACTTTGTGGATTCCCTGGCTTTCAAGCAGGACAGCATGCTCGGCGTCGCCGGATTGCTCAACGCCTACCGTGCCGGAAACATCACTTTAGCCAATGCTGTCGGTACTGGCGTTGCTGATGACAAAGCGGTCTATGCTTATGTTCCAGAAATGATTCGTTATTATTTGGGCGAAGAACCGATCCTGAATAATGTGCCGACCTATCTGGCAATCAATGATCGCGACCGCGAATATATGCTGGCGAATCTTGATAAATTAGTCGTCAAAGCTGTCAACGAAAGCGGTGGTTATGGAATGCTGATTGGCATCCATTCAACGGCAGCCGAGCGCGAAAAATTTGCAGAAAAAATTCGAATGAATCCGCGCAATTTTATTGCCCAGCCAACCATTTCATTAAGCCGTCATCCGACCTACGTTGAAGGCGAATTGCGCGGCTGCCACGTGGACTTGCGACCTTATATTTTGAATGGTGAAAAAGTCACCATCGTACCAGGCGGATTGACTCGTGTTGCGCTGCGAGCGGGATCATTGGTGGTGAATTCTTCTCAAGGCGGCGGCAGCAAAGATACCTGGGTTTTGACTGATTAAATGAGCATAAATTTCAACGGAAAACTTTTCAGATCAGCCGAGAATGTACCCAATGGCGAAGTGGATGCGAATACGATTTTTCGCTATCACCAGCAGGATAAAATTGTGTGGGCGGAATACTCCGGCGGCAAAATTATTCGCGGGCAAATGATCGGTGTTGTGCTGCCTGATGAACGATTAGAATTTCGCTATCAGCACGTCAATGAAGCGGGAGAACTCATGACGGGGATTTGTATTTCAACGCCGGAAATATTGGCGGATGGACGAGTTCAACTTCACGAAGAATGGCAATGGACGTGTTATGATTTTTCGACTGGTCAGTCCATCGTCGAAGAAATGTTGACGATGGATTTTAGCTAAAAGTTGAATTGAACTATTTATGATTGATTTATTTTTTGTACTTTTCTTTATCCCGCGTCGAGTCAAAGCACTGGCAATTTTGCGCGGTGAAAACTGGGTCAAGTGGACACTCTGGACGATTGGCGTCTGGTTAGGCACAGAATTGGTCACAGGATTTCTGATTTTGATTATTCTCATGACGTACTCACAAATGACGAACACCGAATTAAACAAAGACCATGCCTTAGTGATTGCATCCTTTACTGGAATGGCAGCTGCGGTGATGGCGGGAGCAAGAGTAATGGCAGAACTCGCTAAAAAACCTGTCCTCCCAATTCCAACCGAAGATATTTAGAAATTATGCTCTCACGCGTTGCAGATTCACTTTATTGGACGTCGCGGTACATTGAACGTGCCGAAGATTTAACACGCCTTCTCGCCGTTAATTTTCATACGTTGCTGGACGCAGGCAAGATTGATTCAGAACAGGGCTGGCAGCCTTTGGTCGCGCTCACGCACGATGAAGAAATCTTTGACAAACATTATGAAAACTATTCTGCCAACAACGTAATAGATTTCATGTTGTGGAATCAGGAAAATCCAAATGCGATTTTCTGGTGTATTACGCTTGCACGAGAAAATGCGCGGAGTGTCCGTGAACAAATTAGCCGCGAAATGTGGGAGCATTTAAATCGTCTTTATTTCACCGTGCGAGAAGCGAGTCACGAATCGGTCTCGCGGAATTTGCTGGAATTTTTTTATCAACTCCGTGACGGCTCTCAGGCTTTTCAAGGCATCACGAACGAAACGATGACACATAGTGAAGCGTTTCAATTCATCCAGCTTGGGAAGCATTTAGAGCGCGCTGAAAAAACCACGCGAATTTTGGATGTGAAATATTCCACCGTCAGTAAATTAGAAGAAGGCTCGCCGGAGGAAGCCTTGCAATTAATGGCGATGCTGAAATCGTGCAGCGCTTTTGAGCCGTTCCGGAAAGATTACGCTTCGCAATTACAGGTCGCGCCCGTGGTCGAATATCTTCTGCTCAATCGTGAATTTCCAAGGGCTGTAGCGTATTGCCTGTGTCGTGGACTGCAAGCCGTGAATAAAATTTCCACTACTGGCGATCAAAGCAAAAATCAATCGCAATACAATGCGCTGCAATTCAATGTAGCGATGAATACGCCGCAGCGTAGCCTTGGACGTCTCGTTGCTGACCTCGAATATCTCGAAGTCCACGACATTCTGGGTGAAAGCTTACATAAATATCTTGAGCAACTTTTGTGGCGTCTCAATTATGCTGGCGAAGATATTGCGCGAACGTATTTTAGTACGCAGGTAATTTTGCCCGAACTGCATCCGCAACAGGCGCAGCAGCAGCAGTGAAGATGTTAGATGCTGGATGCCAGGAACCTTCCGCCACGCCCAACATCTAACATCTAACATCCAGCATCTTCTTCCTATGAAATTACGCATTGAACACATCACGACATTTACCTACGAAATACCGATTAGTGAGGCGTATACCGAAATGCGTCTTGCGCCAATGGATTTGCGTGGACAGCGTCGTTCACACTTCGCGCTCAAGACAGAACCTGGCGGCGAAGTCACGCGCTTTACAGATCGTTATCAAAATGAAGTTCATTACTTCGACGTGCTGCAACCGCACGAACAAATGAAGGTGATTGCAACGAGTGAGGTTTATACCAGTGAAACTTTTGTGGATGAACAAACGGTCCTCACTCCGCTGGATCAGTTCGATTATTTGATGGCGACAAAATACGCGCCGGAACATGAAAGCTTGCACGAAATTGCCGAAACAAATGTAGTTATCGGAAATAAAATGGCAACCGCGACCGCACTCATGACCGCTGTTTATAATGCTCTCAAGTACGAAACCGGAGCAACCGACGTCAAAACAACTGCGGATGAAGCATTACAAATTGGCAAAGGTGTCTGTCAGGATTATGCGCATGTCATGTTATCAACGTGTCGTCTGAGTGGATTACCAGCGCGTTACGTCAGCGGATATTTATACAGTCCTGATGCGCCGGAAATGGCTTCGCACGCGTGGGTGGATGTGTTCATTACTGACCACGGCTGGATTTCGTTAGACCCTACGCACAACTGCTGGCAAAGCGAGAAATACGTCCGCGTCGCCATCGGACGCGATTACGCGGATGTCCCTCCGACACGTGGGGTTTATAAAGGGTTAGCGAAAGAAAAAATGGATGTAAAAGTGAAAGTCAGTGCTGTGATTTAATCGGCGTCCTTCAGCTGATGAAAAAGTTTATTCTTCTCCCTCTTCGTCGCGATGTTCTTCATCGTATTCGCGGAGTAAGTCAAGGATGAGCGACGTATTGCTGCTGGCTTCGATTTGGCGAGCAAAGGGTGCCGGGGATTTATCAAAATTAAAGTAGCTTTGATTCGTGTCCTGCATTAACAATTTGAACGCATCAATTCCTGAGAGATCATTGAATGACGCATTCACAATCTCACCATCCGTAAAATAAACTTTGCCTTTGAGGTCATCTTTTCGAATCACTAAAATTCCGGTCAGATGATTATTTTCGAGAACCTGCACAATATCGAAAACGCTAATTTCTGCCAAGCTTCCGGCTAAAGTCGAACGCGGCTCCGGCGCTGTTTGCGCTGCTGCCGTTGTGACGACCTGAATTTGTGGAGAATTCGCCCGTTGTTGCGCCTGCTGCATTTTGCGCACTTCCTGCATGCGAGAAGTAACAGCCGCTTGTGGATTTAAGTTTCGCGCCTGCAATAAACAACGATCCGCTTCTTCAAAATTCCCGGCACGAACATACAAGCCAGACAACGCGATGCATTGGCTGGCGGCCTGTTCCAGCATTTTTAGAGAAATATAAAGCTCCAGCAATTTTTCGCGGAGCCGAATGTTACCGGGATGACGATCCAAAGCCGATTCCAATGCCACTACACCTCGCTCCGGCAAGTGATATTTAATCAACAATTCGGCATCAAGGATGACGCTTTCTACATCTATTGGTTCAGCTTCTTTCATACCACTTCGGGATTGACCTGTCAGAATGGAAAGTAATGATTAGAGCGAGGGGCTTGCCAAAAATCAGTGTAGCATTTTCAACAGGTGTAGCTCAATTCAATTTTCTAAGAAGCTCGTTGGAGGTTCTAGAATTCCTTTTAATCAGATTGCAGTGAAAACTCATTGCCCCTTCGCTTCAATAACTTACGGTCTAAAAAGTGCTGAGGATAATGCGCAATAACTATAAAATGATAAGGCTTTTGATGAGTACTTGGGTATTGTTTTTTTGGAGTACAAACCGTACGGATCTAGAATTACAACCGAACCTCCCTAGTAAACCATATTGATAAAATAAGACCGTCTCATTTTCTCTGGAACTATAATCAACCAGGCTCCACCCCCAAGGCGGATTTTTAGTGATCTGGTCACAATTTTCAACCATAGTCTCCATTGATACATCTTCTTCCGGCCAAAGATGTCTAGAGGAAGAAATGAGGGAAACTACTTCGCTACATCTTCCTTCGCTTGCGTCTCTCAATATGCCTTGCGCCAATTTTTCTGGAGAACGATCTCGCCACGGGTTAAGAATAAGTAAATCAGGAAAATCTGGATAACATAAACTTAACCTTCTCTCAGCAAAAAATTTATGCTTTAAAAGAATCGGAGTTCCTTCGCGAGCAGCGCCATATGTAACAATCCCCAGATAACCTAAAAAAACAAATGTAATTGGAAGGAGCATTAGGAGATAGATTATTTTTGCTCTGCCAATTTTCTTAAATAAGTTTCTCGTTAACCTAGTAATCAGCATATGTGAATTCTTCGTTTTGTGTTTTTCTTGAGAGGCATTCAAAATTAACGTAATAATCTTCTAGCCGAAAAAATTCGCAAAACCTTCACACTTTATTGTGTTATTTTCCATAACGAAAGTTTCTGATAAAAACTATCAAGGCAAATTATTGTCCTCAGATCGTTGCCGATAAAGATCACGCAGGTGCATCGTAAATTGCATTTCAGAGTTGACGGATTGCAGCGCGAGTCGCGTTTCCACAATTAGCAGAATTGAGCCGTAAAAAAGCAAAATTGTTCCGGCAATTCCAAGCGCTGCCGGTAACCAGGAAATCATATTTATTAGCGCCGTCAAACCTATACTGACTGTAGCCGCAACCAATAATCCCAAGGCGCCATAAAATCCTGTCATCGCGTTTTGAATAATTTTTCCTCGACGCGTATGAACAAAAAGTTGTCGTTCGAATTCCAACCGTCGTTCTTCTCCGAAAACAATAGTTTCGTTCGTAAAAATTTCTTCTGTTTCGCGACTTAGTTCGCGGACTCTGTCTACAATTCGCGCCAGCCGAATTGAAGTAGACATAATCAAAGTCCCGCAAGCAGAAATTAAAACCGCCGGAGTAATCATTGCACTGAGCAAATTTAGTGAAGTATCCATAAATACAGTTCGCAGTTGTTAGTTCGCGGTTCGCAGTAAGAAAAGTTGGCGGTTCGCAGCAGGATTAGTTCGCAGTTTTTTGCTGTGAAATGTTTTTACTGCGAACCGCGAACTAACAACTGCGAACTTCTTCCCGCTGCGAACTATTCTCCAGTTTCGCACGTTCGCTGAAACTTGTGCAATGACCTCGTTAAAGCTAGACTAATCGTTACCTAAACGACTGCTACTTGCTGTAATTTAAGGAGACTTTAAAACCCCGGATGACTACGAAACTTAGCGACCTTAAAATAGCCGAATCACGAGTTCAATTAGACCGCACAACGCTGCTGGATTTTTACCGCACAATGTATACGGCGCGACGAATTGACGATAAAGAAATTCAGCTCAAACGACAAAACGTTGTTTACTTCCAAATCAGCGGAGCCGGACACGAAGCGATTCAAATTGCTGCTGGAGCCGTCTTGCGGCCCGGCTACGATTGGATTTATCCGTACTACCGTGATCGTGCATTAGCCCTGCAAATTGGGATTCCTCCGATTGATCATTTGCTGGCTTCTGTCGCAGCGAAAACCGATCCAAACTCCGGCGCACGTCAAATGCCGAATCATTGGAGCGATCCGCGCCTGCACATGGTTTCGCGTTCGTCCTGCACCGGAATGCAATTTCTGCAAGCCGTTGGCGCAGCCGAAGCTGGACACCGCTACGCATTGATTGAAGAAATTCAAGACCGCGCGACACTTTTTGCAGAAGATGAAATCGTGCTGGTTTCTTCAGGCGATGGCACAACCAGCGAAGGCGAATTCTGGGAATCGCTGAACACTGCCTGCAATTTAAAATTGCCAGTGCTGTATTTGGTGCAGGATAATGGCTACGCGATTTCAACTCCGGTGGAAGTGCAAACGGCTGGCGGCAGCATTTCAAGATTGGTCACAGGCTTCCCAGATTTATACATCGAAGAATGCGACGGCACAGATATTTTGGCGAGCTTTGAATCCATGACGCGTGCGGCACAATATTGCCGTGAACGTCGTGGGCCTGCGCTGGTACACGCGCATGTTGTACGCCCGTATTCACATTCACTCTCCGATGACGAACATAATTATCGGATCGAAGAAGAACGTGAAGCTGATGCGCGCCGCGATCCAATCAAAAAACTTAATCAATATTTAATCAGCAATCGCATTGCTTCGCGTGCGCAATTAGAACGGCTCGAAGCTGAAGTAGATCGCGAAATTAACGAAGCCGCAGATCAGGCATTAGCTGTTGGACAACCATCAAAAACTACGGCGCAGTTGTATGTTTATTCGCCCGATATTGATCCGACTTCGGCGCAGTTTGATACCGAATCGCAAGTCCAATTTCACGGCAATCAAGGTACGATGGTTGATTTAATCAATCGTTGTTTGCACGAGGAAATGAAGCGCGATCCGCGCATTTTAGTTTTCGGTGAAGATGTCGCCGATTTGTCGCGTTCGGAATACTTGAACGAAATCAAAGGCAAAGGCGGCGTCTTCAAAGTTACGCAAGACCTGCAACGCAAATTCGGCGATGACCGTGTTTTCAATTCTCCGCTCGCCGAAGCCAATATTGTCGGACGCGCGATGGGAATGGCGACGCGCGGATTCAAACCTGTCGTCGAAATTCAATTCTTTGATTACATCTGGCCTGCCTACATGCAAATGCACAATGAAATTCCATTGTTGCGTTGGCGTTCGAATAACGCGTGGAAATGCCCGATGGTGGTACGCGTTCCGTTTGGCGGATACCTCAAAGGTGGCGCGATTTATCACAGCATGACAGGATCGCAACTTTTTACTTCAATTCCTGGCTGGCGTGTGATTGCACCTTCGACTGCTTTGGATGCTGCTGGATTGTTACGAACAGCAATTCGTTGCGACGATCCGGTCTTGTTCCTCGAACATAAACATCTTTATCGCCAGACTTACAACAAGAGCCAGTATCCTGACCCGAATTTCATGATTCCATTCGGCAAAGCCAAAACGGTTTGCGAAGGAACAGACATCACGATCATTACCTATGGAGCTTTGGTGCAGCGTTCAGTAGTCGCCGCCAAAGAAGCCGCTACGCAGGGCATCAGTGTGGAAGTAATTGATCTCCGCAGTCTGAATCCATACGACTGGGAAGCGATTGCCACCAGCATCAAAAAAACCAGCAAAGTAATTGTTGCTTACGAAGACTCGCAGTCGTGGGGCTACGGCGCAGAAATTGCAGCGCGGATTGCAGATGAGTTATTTGAATATTTGGATGCTCCCGTCAAACGAGTTGCTGCGCTGGATTGCTTTGTAGCTTACGCGCCTGATGTCGAAGATGAGATTTTGCCGCAGAGTGAGGATGTATTAAATGCGATTACGGCATTGGCAAAATATTAAGGGTTGCCTTCAATGAAACTCATTGGCATTTTCATCGGCTCAAACAAAGGCGATCCCAAAGTTGCTTTCGAAACGGCAGAATTGATTCCTGATCACGGACTCAGTGGAGACCATCATGCTGGTCTCAAACCTCATCGCCAAGTCAGTTTGTTTGCGGCTGAAACATTACGGCAAATCTCAGAAGCTGGTATTGCTATTTCCTCTGAAGAATTAAGTACAAATCTTCTCACCGAAGGGCTGCCTCTTGACGCACTCACTGCGGGAACCAGACTCAAAGTCGGTACTACAATTATTGAAATTAGTGAAGCTCGCAAGCCTTGTGGCGCCCTAACAAAAATTGATAAACGGCTGCCAAAAGCGACTTATCGGCAATGCGGACAATTTGCGCGTGTAATCGCAGGCGGGACTATTCTGTCAGGAGATAAAATAGAAATTCTCTCAGAGGCTAAGGCTAATCTTAATAGGAGTTTAGAGCGGATTAGCGAAGATTAAAGAGTAAGTCAGTTCGGCTAAGTGAATACTTTTAATCTTCAACTTTAGCTCAAAATCCAATTTTCTGTGGAAAACCTGTGGAAAAGACTTTCAAAGCATTGCTGATGACTTAATGCCTTTACTGTTAAAACATAGATAAGCAGTCATTTACCCGATTTTTACGGAGAAATCATTAGATTTTCCCATCTGTGGAAATGTAATCCTCTTCATTAACTTTCTTTGAAGCGATCTGAATTAACGATTTAGCATTGCGACGCAGCCCTGCGACTTTGGCCCGCTTGATTGCGCTCCCGCGAAATTTGGTAGAAAATTCTTCTTGCGACATCTCCACTAATTCTTCTAATTTCAGCTCCGTAATTCCTTCACGAGGAGAAAATCTTTCTTCCTGCGTGAGCTTTGAAAATCTCGTCCAGGGACAGACATCCTGACAAATATCGCAGCCGTAAACCCAGCCTTCGAGATTTTCGCGCATCACTTCCGGCAGTTCTTCATTTCGAAGTTCAATCGTCCCATACGAAATACATCGTGTCGCATCTAATTTATAAGGTTCGATAATGGCCTGTGTCGGACAGGCATCAAGGCACGCTGTACATTTTCCACAATGGTCATTTTCAGTATAGGTGTCATATTCCAGCTCCTCCGAAATCAGCATTTCACCTAAAAATACCCACGAACCAAATTCTCGGGTAATCACATTTGTATGCTTGCCAAGCCAACCAATGCCAGCGCGAACAGCCCAGGCCTTGTCCATCATCGGCGCAGTGTCTACACAAATTTTCGTTTCGATTTCCGGTGATTGCTCCTGCATCCAGGCGCGTAAGGATTTTAATTTTTCCTGCAACACGTCGTGATAATCATCGCCCCAGGCATAGCGGGAAACCTTCGCTGTTTCTGATTGTTTTTCCGGATGATAATAATTCAGAGCGACACAAATAACAGACTTGGCAGAAGGTAAAAGCAGGCGTGGGTCGGAGCGCTTCTCAGGTTCACGTGCCAGATAATGCATGGTACCGTGAAAATTATTGGTGAGCCATTCTTGCAATTCTCTTCCCTCTGCTGACAAAGCACTGGCTGGAACAATTCCAACTTTATCAAAGCCAAGTTCGCGAATTTTATTTTTGATTTGATTTGAGTTCAGCGACATTACTATCCATTGTCGCCGGATGAGATTCCTTCAGGCAAGTAAAAACGGGGTTCAGGGAAAATCCCTGAACCCCGCCAGCGGTAGTATCAATCGAAAGAGGTAACTTTTTTTATTCGGCAAAGACCCCTGACTTATTGCCGCTGCCAACCGTTACGCCTTTAGCATCAACAACCATCAGAATGCTTACACCTTTATTCTGTGCAAACTCGTATAGAGCCACAAGCTTTTCATTTCGAGCCTCAGGTGACAGAGCATTCCAACCATTATTGACTTCACAAAGAATTAAATCGCCATTGAGTTTTGCCTGAGTGATTAATTCACTGCCGGGTAATTCTGTCTTGTTTAGCAATAAAACAGATGGGCCATCTTTTGGTATTTCTGCCTTCCCTAAATATAAAAATTTAAACGCCAATGCTATAGCAAGGACAATAACGGCCCCAACCAGCAACCATTTGTTCGCTCCCAGACGTGAAGTGATTGACTCTTTTGGAGCTGCGACAGGTGCTGCTTCCTGAACAGAAGTAGCAGCCTTAGTGGGAGTTTTTTGAGCAGCCTGTTTATCATCGTCCTGAGACTGTGATAATTCACTGGCAGTACGTCGAACAATGGCAGATTGCATCCGCAATCGCGCACCCATCAGATGATTATAAACTTGCAGGAGAGCTTCATAGTTTGCATTTTGATCTTTGTGACGAGTCTCTTTAATTAAATCACGAACGTCATCACTAGAGCGTTCCATTTGACTAAAGAGACGGTCTACACGGTCTTCAATATCGTTTCCTGGTTCACAATCCTTGCCTAATTCTGTTCTGACGAGGTAATCCGCGCTTAAAATTAATTCCAAAGACTCACGTCGTAATTCAGCATCATTATGTAAATCAGAGTCCTCAGGTAAAGGTGAGAGAAAATTATGAATGTCTAGTTTTCGGACTTCTGCTGAAGAACTTACGTACGACTCAACCAGAGGTTTCAGCTCAGGATTCGAGCAAAGCATCTGTAAATCAGGACTCATCTCCTTAGAAGCAGCAGGTGTTGTGACAAATGAAGGATCTGGAATAGATGCCATGTCGCCGGCTCCGACTGCAACCAGAAAGGCTTCATCCGGTAACGGCGGAGGCGCGAGTTTATTACCTTCTTCAGATTTAACTGCAATTTGTAATAATCTGGTAAATCGCGAAACGCGCTCACGAACCACTACTCCCTGTTGTTGTGAATTATCTTCCAGTTCACTAATGATCCTTGCAATATCGCTTGAGCCACTGGAGTAAATATCGCTGTACACAGCTGCTATTTCCTGGACGGCTTCAGGTTCTTCACGAATTTCTTCGTTTTCGGCTTCCATTAAAACCGTAAACCGATTCGAGATGATAATATTTGTCTCAATCGAAGTTGCAGTCACCTCTGGGATGTAAAGTAACTCTCCAACATTTGCTTTAAAATCACGAACTCGCTGAAAGAAAGAGCTGTCCGCCATTTCTTCTAAACTGGTAATCGTCCGGACTTCATTAATGAATTCATCGAAGCAACGATTGGTCTCAGTGACTTTTGCTAAATCAGATGACCAGCTTTGCGTATCTTCGCCCCAGGCTGAACACATTTCAGTTAAGCGCTTGACCACCTGTTCACGGCTGGTACGTAGGGTCCGAAGCTTATTATTTGAGCCTGGAATCGTAGTGGAAAAAAGCCGCGTCACTACAAAATCGTACTTCCCGCGATTCTGCTCAGTGTGTGGAAGCGAGCGATAAAAACTGGTCAAGGCAGCATAAGCATTGAGATCAAGGATCGTGTCCGATTGATCACAGAACCGCCGCATATTGTAAGGCTGAATATGATCGTCACGCTGCACCAGATGATTGACAATGGATTCTAATTCAAAGCTCACGCCACTATTGGCGTCGCGGATTTTGACTTCATCGTTCAGCCGAATCGCTTCATTGAGCTGATGAATGGCCGATGTCAACGGAATTAAATTGAATTTCTCAGGAACTTTGTTGAGTACCGCTTTTTCTACGCTGGCGAGTACACGTTCGGTCGCCTGCAACGATTTCATTTTCTCAATGGAGCGGCGGAGAAATGCCAAAGAATCCTTGGCAATATTTTTCTCTTTGGCAGGCGTAGCGGCGGTCGCTGATTCGTTAAGTGACATACAATTGATGAGAACCAGGGGGCGGGAAAGAAATGAAAAAAACTACTTACCAGTTTTTAAGCACGGGCAATAACTGTGTAATATTTCCGCGCTCAGTAATTTGAAATTTCAATATTTTTGCATTATCAAAACCATTAGCTTCCATAGTAAAAGAATCAGCAAGTGACGCTGAGGTAGGAATCGCTGGAACCATCTCATAGGTATAACGCCCATTCGAAAGTTTATTCGCAGCAACTGTGCCAAATCCGCCGTTTTGTATTGAAGCCAATTCGGTAATATTTGCAAAACGCAGGTTTTGAATATGGTAATTCTGCTGTGTGCTATACATGGTTCTTAACTGAGCAACAGCCGCTGATTTGCCGGCAGAAGTTTTAGCATCCACAAAAGCAGTCACTGAAATTGAAGCGATAATCCCAATCATCGCCACAACTATTAATAATTCCATCAGTGAAAATCCAGCTTCTTTCTTCGATAGTTTTTTCATAATTTATTGCCTCTTTCGATAGAAATTGAGCCTGCCTTTCCTGCATCGTCGTTCATCACTTCAACAGGCAAGTCGGAGTTTAATTCGTGGTTAGCTGAAATGATCGGGACGATCAAAGGGATTCTCGGCGGGACTGCGGAGAACGCTCCATCATTATTGATGGATAGGCTTAGTTGTCAACATTTTTTTTAACAAGCAGCTAGTTAGTACTCAATTCTAGCCAAAAATAATCCTGAAGGTGGAGCCGTCAATGCATTCATCTCGCGCGAATCATTCGTCAATAATTTCTCAAAATCTTCAACGCTGACAGTATGCCTGCCAACTTCTACCAAAGCACCCATTA
>JAYTCQ010000038.1:0-10857 GCA_043736395.1 Blastocatellia bacterium
TAAAACCGGCGCGACGAAAGGCTTCGAGCGTAATGAACCGCTGATTGCTGTTCGCGTTCGCTGGCACTGAAATCATTGCTTCAAGCTTTTCTTTTTTCTTCAACGTCAGATTGGAGTGATGGCGTAGATCGTGATGCAACTGTTCGAGAAAAGAAGTGACCCACTCAAAAACGCTCATCTCGTGCGTGCCGACACGGAGGCGACTGCTGGTTCCCAAGGTTGAAAGTTCACGCTTGAACGAACGGCGGATTGTCCAAGCTGAATCGCCCTGTTTTGCCAAAGCCTCAAAGCCGAACGCACATTCGTTGCCGCGCGTCGCGAGGACGGATGGGTACCATTCACAAGGGTCTCCGGCTTCGTTGGTAAATGTAACAATGGGATAGTTGCCGCGATTCACCGCTGCGACAACCGTTCGTGTAGTGCCAAAATCAATTCCTAATAACATAAATCCTGATTGGTAAAATTTATTTCTGTTGCGTTCAATCGAATCGGTACCCTCAAAAAAATTAACTCTTGGGTAATTGACCACCCCCAACAAATTATGAGATGAATACGACTCGTGTTAAATTGAACCACATAATGCTGAGTTAATCGAATAAATTTACTACCACTCGCTGACAAACACGGCAGAATGATAGTAAATTCGCAACTTTTCAAGCATTAATCCCATCAATGATCGCCCGTATATTTTTCAAAATTGGCGATCAAAACATTATCCTTGTAAGGAGTACAGCATGACATCCGGTTTACCAATTCGTCAGGATGGCGCACTTGATTTAGTTTCTCTCGGCGCCCTTATTCACCGTTTAGATCCCGGCATTATCCCTTTTCGCAAAGCCACCAACTGCGCCATTCACGTCAGTGGAGGCGAATTCAACGTCGCGGCAAATTTAGCTGATTGTTTCGATTTAAATACCGCCATCGTCTCTGCGATGGTTGATTATCCGATTGGCGATTTGATTTCCGAACGCGTCAAAGCCATGGGCGTCAAAGGCTTCTATAAACGCTTCAAACACGACGGCGTGACGGGGCCGAATATGGCGACAGTCCTGAGCGACCGGGGACACGGCGTCCGCGCTCCCGTAGTCTTTTATAATCGTGCCAACGAAGCGGCTGCGCAGTTAAAACCAGGCGATTTTGATTGGGACAAGATTTTCTCCGGCGGCGCTCGCTGGTTTCACAGTGGAGGAATTTTCGCGGCGCTGTCTGCCACGACTTCCGAATTAATCATCGAGGGAATGCAGGCTGCCAAAGCGCAGGGCGCGATGGTGTCTTTTGATTTGAATTACCGCGCCAAGCTCTGGAACATTTTCGGCGGCGGAGATCGTGCTGTAGCTACCTTACGCCGCATCGTTGACAACGTCGACGTCCTCGTCGGCAACGAAGAAGATTTGCAATTAGGTTTGGGAATTCCAGGCCCAGAAGTTCACACGACTTCGAAGCTTGATCCCAGCACATTTTTTGCGATGATTGATCGCGTCACCGCGCAGCACCCAAACATCAAAGCAGTCGCTACGACGCTGCGCGAAGTTCACTCCACGAATCATCACAGCTGGGGCGCAGTGACCTGGATCAACGGTCAAACTTTAGTGTCGCCAACCTGTGAATTAAATGTTGTAGATCGTGTCGGCGGCGGGGATGGCTTCGCAGCAGGCTTTATTTACGGACTGTTGACAGGCGAATCACCTGAAGATTCTTTACGATTGGGCTGGGCGCACGGAGCTTTGTTGACGACGTTCCCCGGAGATACGACAATGGCTACAGTGGATCAGGTTCGCGCATTTGCCAAAGGCGGATCAGCGCGAATTCAACGATAAAATTGTATCCAGCAAAAATGAGAGGCGGAAGAATTAAGAACCTCCGCCTCTCAAATTCACGATGTTATTTGTTGCTGACACAATCAATTTTCGAGAAATCGTGATGAAAGAAAATTTGCCGCTCTCCACGATTCAAAATGCGGTAATTGACTTTCTGCGCGGACGAGATGACGTTGTTTTATTTGGTGCGCAAGCGGTTAACGTCTACGTCAATGAGCCGCGAGCAACACAAGACGTAGATTTAATGTCTATGCGTGCGGCAGATTTCGCCGAAGAACTTCGCACACACTTGGCAGATCGTTTTCATGTCGCGGTGAGAGTGCGAGAAATAAAAGAGGGATTGGGTTATCGCATTTTTCAATTGCAAAAAACAGGTAATCGTCACCTTGTAGATGTCAGGGCAGTCAATTCCCTTCCGCAATTACAACGCTTAGACGGAGTACTGGTTTTATCTCCAGCCGAATTAATCGCCAGCAAAGTCATCTCACATTATCAGCGACGCGGAAAATCAAAATCTTTTACGGATCGCCGTGATTTAATCGTTTTATTGTTAGCCTTCCCCGAACTCAAATGCGATCCTGGAGCAGTCACAGATTGCCTTCTCTCCGCCGATGCCGCTCCGGAAATTCAAGCTCTCTGGCGTGAACTGGTAGCGCAGGATTTATTACCTGAAACCGAAGAAGACGATTTCTAACGTCTATTTTTTGGAGGAATTATGAGAAACCTAAAGATGACCATCACCCTATTTTTATTGGCTCTCCTTACTGTTTCCGCCGTCGGGCAATCAGGTCGCAAACAAAAAAAAGCGCCTGATCTTCCTCCCGTGCAGGGCGTTCCAGTTCCTTCCAAAACTCCTGAACCTCCCAAGTCTGACCTGCCTGAACCAGACCTCGAAGACGATAAGAAAAAAGAAGAAAAAAAACTCGGACAGCGCGGAATTATTCTAGGAACGGATTGGTCTGACATGAACGCTGGCATGGGTGTAGGTGATTACGTGCGCACAGCCACGCGTTTCGAATTACTGCGTGCTGTACGAACTTTGGAAATTCGCGACACCGGAAATATGAGCCGCTCCGATGCGATAAAAATGGCAAAAGAGGAAGATCGTTTTTATGTTGTCGCGCTGGAGTTTCAATCTTTCGGTTCGCAATACGAAGTTCGCTTTATGATCTACGAACCGAAGACTGGTAAAAACCTGGGCATAGGTTCCGCTCCGATTTATACCGATCGAAACGGACGCGTCAGCTCCTATTCCTACCAACGCGCCGGACGCGATTTGGCACAACAGATTTTATCGCGCGTTGACTTGCGTGCGCCGATGCCGAAAATTCCTTAACCATTCGATGAAACACAATTCTAGAAAATATTTGCTTTCTTTTTTACTAATCTTTTCTGTCAACTGTTCAATCACCAGAAAAGAGCCGCAGTGTATAAAAATATTTCAGTGGGAATTGCCTGTCGCCTTTCAGCCAAGTGAAAAAAGAAAAGCTCCTTGCCAACCTATTTATTATGGTATGGGAGGTGGTGATGGTGTCCTTGATAAATCGTGTTCAGAACTTCAGGAAAAACTTATAGAAGCAGCAGGCACAAATGACATTCAACGAATGAGGCAATTGCTGCGCGAGGGCGCAAATGCCAGTGCAATGTCGGGGGATTTCTATTCTCCACTTGAACAAGCTGCCTCGAACGGTCATCTAAATGCTGCACTTCTCCTTTTGAATAATGGCGCGAACGTTAATTATTTTCACTGGATCCGTGGGTCGGCATTATCCAATGCAACCTACGCCGGGCATACAGAAATCGTTGAGCTTTTATTATCGAGAGGTGCAAATCCAACGATAGAATTAGATGGCGGGAATGCACTCGAAGTAGCAAAAAAACTAAACAAAAATGATCTTGTTACTTTGATCAAAAAATATTGGACTGCGAAGAACAAAGAAACAAACTGACTTGGTCATCCACGCTTCCGTTCTGTATTGAACGAATTACAAATGTGTGCGACCTCTTACTACATTGATCTTATGATTCTCGAAACTGAACGTCTTTACCTGCGCGAATTCACGCTCAATGATGTTGACGAGATGCTCTCAATTTGGGGTGACGCGGAAACGATGATGTATTATCCGCAGCCTTACGACCGTGAAATGTTGACTGCTGCGATGGGGAGACAATTCAAAAGCTATGAGCAAAATAGCTATGGATTATGGGCGATGATTTCGAAAAGTGAAGAAAAATTAATCGGTGATTGCGGACTGCTTCATCAGGAAGTTGACGGAATTATGGAGCTGGAAGTCGGCTATCACGTAAACCGAAATTATTGGGGAAAAGGCTATGCACCGGAAGCCGCGCACGCCTGTTTTGAATACGGATTTCAGCAGCTCCAGCGAAATCGAATGATTTCTATGATCCGCCCTGAAAATCAGCCTTCGCGGCGCGTTGCAGAAAAAAACGGACTCCAAATCGAGAAAGAAATTTTCTGGCGCGGCTTTCAGCACCTCGTCTATTTTTGCAATTCCATCGAAAACAAGTAGACCGCCAATTTTATGGATTGTAATGGTTTTTGCGGGTCTGATCCGCGTGAACCTACCTAATCCGCGTCATCTGCGGCCTATTCCTGAGTGATTTTTTTCCGCAGGAATCATTCAGCGCATTTTTGCGATATAATGTTTTCCTTCCTAAATTTTTGAGGTGAATATTTTTTCACGAAACAAAGGAACTTAGATATGAAAAAAATTCTGATCTTAATCTGCTTCGTAACCTTAACAGCTTTAGGTTGCAGTGCGACTGCCACCGAACCGATTCAAAAAACCAAAGAACCTTCAGCGGAAAAGGATAAAAATAAAAAAATGGATAACACAAAAGAAATTGCTACTGTCGCGGGCGGATGTTTCTGGTGCATCGAAGCGCCGTTCGATGAATTGCGCGGCGTAGAAAAAGCCGTCTCTGGATACACCGGCGGACACGTCAAAAATCCAACTTATCAACAAGTTTCTTCCGGCGATAGCGGACACGCCGAAGTCGTCCAGATTACCTTCGATCCCAAAGTCACGTCTTACCGTGAAATCCTCGAAGTGCTCTTCATTCTGCATGATCCAACGACATTGAATCGCCAGGGCAACGATGTCGGGACACAGTACCGTTCAGCGATTTATTATCACTCGCCCGAACAAAAAGAAATCGCAGAAAAATTCATCGCCGAGCTGACAGCAGCCAAAGCCTACGCCAACCCTATCGTGACTGAAGTCACCAAAGCTTCCCAATTTTATTCCGCTGAGCAATACCATCAGGAATACTACGTGAACAATCCAAATGCCGGATATTGCAGCTACGTGATTGCTCCGAAAATTAAGAAATTCCGGAAGGTCTTTGCGGACAAATTGAAGGTCAATCAAGCGAAACAGAATTAAAGAAATTTTATTCTTCGCCGTTTATTTCGATCCTGATTTGAAATGAATGGCGAAGAATTGTTTTTATGTACTACCAACCCAGCGAAGGCTACGCAATCACCCTCCGTTTACGGCTCTCGAATAAACCCGGAGTCCTCGGTCAGGTCACTCTGGCAATCGGCGAAGCGGGTGGAAATATCGGCGCGATTGACATTGTCGAAGTCGCGAACCATCAGCTCGTCCGCGACATTACAATTGCAGCTGGGAATGACACCACTGCCAACAGAATTATTGAGGCAGTGAAGGCTCTGCCGGATGTGACGTTCATCAATGTTTCGGATCGAACTTTCTTGCTTCATCTCGGAGGCAAAATTGAAATTCGCAGCAAAATCCCAATTCAAACCAGAGCAGATTTATCTCGCGCCTACACGCCTGGCGTCGCACGCGTTTGCACTGCGATTGCCGAAGACCCCAGCAAAGTTTTCAATCTCACGATCAAACGAAATACAGTTGCGGTAGTCACTGACGGGACAGCTGTGCTGGGACTCGGCGACATCGGTCCATCAGCGGCTTTGCCCGTGATGGAGGGCAAGGCGATGCTCTTCAAAGAATTCGCTGGAATTGATGCGTTTCCGATTTGCCTCGACACCAAAGATACTGAAGAAATCATTCGTACGGTCAAAGCCATCGCTCCTGTTTTCGGAGGAATTAATCTTGAAGATATTTCGGCTCCGCGTTGTTTTGAAATTGAAGAACGATTGAAAAAAGAACTTGATATTCCCGTCTTCCACGACGATCAGCACGGCACCGCAGTGGTTGTTTTGGCGGCGCTCATTAATGCTCTAAAAGTTGTCGGAAAAAAAATGAGTGATATCAAAGTTGTCCTGTCCGGCACAGGCGCAGCCGGAACCGCCTGCACCAAAATTCTGCTCAATGCCGGAGTCAAAAACATTATTGGTTGTGATATTCATGGAGCCGTTTATCGTGGACGCACGGAGCACATGAATAAGGCTCTTGACTGGTATGCAGAAAATACGAATCCAGAAAATTTGCAGGGAAGCCTTGATGATCTGATGGATGGAGCTGATGTTTTTATTGGCGTTTCCGCTCCGAATGCTTTGTCGGTTGAGGCGGTCAAAAAAATGGCGGATAATTCCATCGTCTTCGCGCTGGCAAATCCGATGCCTGAAATTATGCCTGAAGACGCCGCGCTTTATGCAAAAGTTGTCGCGACGGGACGTTCGGATTATCCGAATCAAATTAATAACGTGATGTGCTTCCCTGGAATTTTTAGAGGTGCGCTGGATTGTCGGGCGACGGATATTAACGAGGAAATGAAATTAGCGGCGGCCTACGCGATTGCTTCGACAATTAATGATGCAGAGTTGCAACCTGATTATATTATCCCTTCCATTTTTAATCGCCGCGTCACGGCTTTGGTAGCCGCCGCCGTTGAAGATGCTGCGCGCCGAACAGGTGTAGCCCGAAAAGAAAAAACCTCACTGGAGAATTAACTTAATATGTTTTGTATGAAATGCGGGACTGAGCTGCCAGAGACTTCGACGTTCTGCTTGAACTGCGGTTATAAAAATGTTGATCCTGAGCGAATTATCCGCAGCCATCGCAACAGTAATATTTTGTTTTTCTCTACGATTACAGCGGTCATACTTGGACTGATTTCGCTTTTCTTTTTACTTCGGAATCACGAAGTGGAACTGGCTAAGCTTTCGGCACAGAATGCTGGGTCGAAAGCTACACCTTCACCAAGCGCATCCATTTCCCCTTCCCCGTCACCTTCGATTTCTCCGAGTCCCAGCCCGTCAGCATTAACCGATATACACACGATCAATTTCAAAAAACTGAGTTATAAACTGGGTGATACTTCAGTCAAAGGCAGTGATAACAGCGTCCAGACAGCTTTCGGTGATTTAGATGGGGACGGCAAGGATGAAGCAATTGTAAATCTGACGTATACCACTGGCGGCGAAGGCGCATTTTCAAAGGGGCTGGTGTACGCGATTAAAGAAGGAAAGCTTCAGCGCGTGACTGAATACGAAGGAGGAGATAAAGCCAAAGGCGGAATAATTAAATCCAATATTGCCGATGGAAAATTAGATGTCGAACGCTGCTTCGCAGATGAAACCGACAACAGCCTGAACATCGAAACTACGACATATCAGTTGCAAGGAAACCAACTGACCCCGGTAGACAAAAAACGAAAAAAAGCGCCTGCCTGCTCATAAAAAATTATGCTGGCAAACACTCCTACACCTCCATATTATGCGGTTATTTTCACTTCCTTCCGCACCGAAGGCGATCACGGCTATAGTGAAATGGCACAACTGATGGAAGAACTCGCTGCGACGATGCCTGGATTTTTAGGGATTGAATCCGCCCGCGATGGGCGGGGAATTACAGTCTCTTATTGGGAAAACCCAGAATCAATTCATCATTGGCATCAACAATCACAACATCAACTCGCCCAACAAAAGGGCTACGAAATCTGGTATCAGTCCTTCAAAATTCGCATCTGCAAAGTCGAACGAGACTATGGGTTTGAAAGGAATTTTGAATGAACGATGCTACAAATCTGAATCCGCCATCGGCCTTACATCTCATCGAAGAAGCCACGAAAGCAATTGGCTTTACGATGATGTCAGATCACTTAACGGGTTCATTGTTGAGAACACTGGCCACTTCAAAACCGATTGGAAATTTCCTTGAGCTTGGAACAGGCACAGGACTCGCAACTGCATGGTTATTGGACGGAATGGATATCCATTCCAAATTATTGACAGTGGATAACGATGAAGCGTTACTGGCAACCGCGAAAAAGTTTTTGCAAAGTGATGCAAGGTTGAAAATTTGCGCATCTGACGGTGGAGGATTTATTGAGGACTTAATTAAGGGTGGACAAAAATTCGATCTAATTTTTGCAGACACCTGGGCCGGAAAATATACCCATTTTGACGAGGCTTTATCATTACTCAAAATAGGTGGGCTGTATGTAATTGACGACCTGCTGCCGCAACCAAATTGGCCCGAAGATCATCCGCAAAAGGTAGCGAGTTTAATTCAGACTTTGGAAGAAAACCAGAATTTTCAAGTGACGAAACTCAACTGGTCAACTGGATTAATTATTGCCGTCAAAATAAACTAATCAAGCAATGAACGAAGATTTATCAAACTACTCTTTTCCTATCAGTGATTTTTTTAAAACTCCGAAGACGCAGGACGAGTGGGATCAATACCGCTTATCGAATGATCAAATTGAGTTTTTTCAGGAGTTTGGTTATTTGGCAGGAATTCAAATTTTGAATGAAGCTCAAATCGAAACGCTCCAGAATGAGTTAAATGAAATTATTGATTCCAGTCATCCCCGCCATCACTTGTTTTATGAATTCCATTCGAACGAATCGGAAGACCCGACCAAAATATTATTCCACGCGCTGGGAGCGTGGCGACTTACACCCGGATTTCACGACCTCCTCTGGCATCCACAATTCGTCATGGCAGCTTCGCAGCTACTCGGCGGCGATGTCCGCTTTTGGCATGATCAGTTATTCTGCAAACCGGCTCATCACGGCGGAGTCGTCGCCTGGCATCAGGATTATTCTTATTGGACACGAACTCAACCCTTAGCGCATCTAACTTGCTGGATCGGGCTGGATGACGCTACACTCGATAATGGCTGCTTACATTACATTCCAAAATCTCATAAGTGGCCTGATTTGCCTAAAGTAGAACTTGCTGGAAACATGGAAGCTATTCAATCAATCCTGACTGATGAACAGAAAAACGCCTTTAACCCGATAGCAATAGAGTTAAAAAAAGGTCAATGCACATTTCATCACCCCCGCATGATTCACGGTTCATACACAAATATGACAGAGCATCAACGACGTGCGACTGTCATCAATGTCTTCAAAGACGGAGTTTGCTCAGCGTCAGATCAGCCTTTACTTCAGGGTATACCAATTATCCCTACAGGTATAAAATTGGCAGGAAAATTCTTCCCAAAACTCTTTCCTCTTTAGATTGTTAACTCTAGCGTAGCCTTGTTAAAGGCTTTTCTTGCATTTTTTTATTGAGCTTTATGATATTTTTATTATAATATGATTATGTCTGTGTTTAATGCGGTAACCGGCTTTAGCAAAAAATAAATTAATTGGACTTGATTTTGCCCTGCCAAGGTAAGTTATCACCTTAGACAGACATTTTTTAACTCACTTCCCCTTATTCTGACCCATGGGTTTTATCTATCAGCGGTGTCGGAGATGAGGATTCAATCAATGGCGAATATTCCTGCCGGAGTTTATTCATCGCAGGATTTTGGATGGGTGTTTGTAAGGTATACCTTGCTAGCCCTCAAAAGGAGTAATTATGATCCTCACGTTCAAGAGACTATCACTTTTGACTTTAGTCTTTCTTGGCATGACTGCTTTTCATACTGTAAAAGCAGACCCTATTAAACTTTACACCACTGGTGTTAACGATGCAGGTGCAACATTAGCCGCTGGCGCAATTGATTCGCATTATAGCCTCATTCCTGGTAACAGTGGAGGTGCTGGAAACAGTGCGCAAAATGTTTTTGTTGTTGGAGCAGACAATGCATCTCCTGGGGTCGGCTGGGCGGCAAATACTACCGGATCAAAATGGATTACGACGGTAACTGGTGGAGTCTTTGACGCTCCTACCGGTAATTATACTTTCAGAACCACTTTTACAATCGACCCTACGCTTGGTTATGACTTATCTACTGCTTCGATTAGTGGTACGGCTTTCGCGGATGATCGTTTTCGAATTTTCATTAACGGAGTTGATGTGGGAGTAAACCTACCTAACGGTGGTGGTTCTGGATGGGCGCCTGGTACACTCAGCTCATTTCTGATCAGCTCTGGATTCCAGTTCGGCGTCAATACCATTGATTTTGTCGTTGCTAATACTCCAGTTGTACCCACACCGATTGGATTACAAGTGACAACCTTAACAGGTACGATCCTAAGAGGAGCAACGCCGCCTGCGTCTGTTCCTGAACCGACAACATTAATTCTAATTGGAACTGGCCTAGCTGGAATCGCAGCTAGAGCGCGTAAAAAGAAAGCATAGTTCTACAATTCCTTATCAGGAACCGAAAATAAAAAAACGCGGAAGATTGCTTCCGCGTTTTTTTATTTGTAGATTTTGATTCAAAATTTCTGCTATATCTTTATTATTGAAAATGTTTCACTAATTTTTGATAAGTGCCTTCAAGACTTTCGGGCAGCACTCGAGTTTCCCCAATCGTCGTCATAAAATTAGCATCGCCTTTCCAACGTGGTAAAATATGTAAATGAAGATGATTAGCAATTCCAGCCCCAGCAGCAACGCCTAGATTCATTCCTAAATTAAATCCATCAGGTTTATATTGTGCCGCAATTATTCCCTGTGTGCGCTTGGCCAAATCCATCATTTCATCAGAAGTTGATTTATTTAAACCAGCAAAATCGGCGGTATGGTCATATGGGACGATCATCAGATGAGCAGTCGTATATGGAAAAAGGTTGAGGATAATAAAACTTGAATTCAAGAAGTAAGTGCAACACCTAGAAGCCAGAAAAGAGTAAGACATTTGATTTCTCTCTTTCATGGCGTCATGAAGGAGTTGCATGAAA
>JAYTCQ010000039.1:0-17168 GCA_043736395.1 Blastocatellia bacterium
ATGAAATGTAGCCTTCGCTGAGCATCTGTCCGTCCACTTTCACTTTCGGATCATGACCGCTGACGTTGCCGGCACCGATTTGTGGCTTTTCGTAAGACAGCACAACTTGTCCGTCAATAATGTGTTTGATGGATTCGCTGCCGCGTACTTCGACTTCAGCACGAACCCATTGATCGCCATCGTAGGTTTTCGATTTGGAGTTTATGCAATGCGGCGTGAAGAGCTTGCCGTCCATTTCGACGTTGGTTCCCGGCGTGCACAGATTCAGCGTCGTACGTGGACCTTTGCCTAATCCGCCGAGCAATTGCGCTTCGATGGAGATTGGGAAATCCTGATTTTTGCCCATTGTTTTTGGATCCAGACAATGCAGCATGATGCCGCTGTTACGCGTCGCCCAATTTGGACCTTCATTGGCTTGCGGGCCAAAGAAACGATATTCGACGGCGATGATGTAGTACGAAAATTTTTCTTTGTAAAAAATATGTCCGAAGCGTTCGTTGAATTTATCGTATTTTTCGTAGCCAACCTGCATCACGCCATCCGCCACGCGAAAGGTATTTCCGAAATTATCATTCAGTTCATAGCCTCTGATTTTGGGCATCCAATCGTTCAAATCTTTGCCATTGAAAAGCTGTTGCCATTCTTTTTGGTTGGGATCATTTTTGGCTTTTTTCTGTGCCGTGACAGCGCTGGAAAATATCAGGCAGCACACAAGCAGGAATGCAATGTTGAGTTGTTTCATTGATGGGTTCTCCGATGATTTTGTGAATTAAACTTTGACGACCGAATTATAACATTGCTTTGCGAATTCGTCCTTGTAGTTAGGGGAACATCAATCATAAAATAAGCCGTCTTTTTTAGCTTCAATTCACTCTAAATTCGAATATATGGTATCAAGGCATTTCTGATACTTTTCAAATGCTGAACTATTTTGCCCGAGGAACTTCCCTATGTCTCATATGCTCAAACGCGCACTGGTTGTGATTGCAATTTTATTTGCCAGTTACCTTGCATTTATTCCACTTCGACAGGGATTCGTCGAGGCTGCGTCTCCGACGTACAGCAACGAAGTTTCGCGAATTTTTCAGGCGAAATGTCAGTCATGCCATCACCCCGGCGACATCGCTCCATTTTCGTTGATGACCTACAAAGACACGAAGCAATGGGCTGGCGCGATTAAATCTGCCGTTGTCGCCAAGAAGATGCCGCCGTGGAAGCCGCTCAGTGGTTGCGGAGACTTTAAGGACGTCCGCCAATTGTCGGACGCCGAAATCGCGACAGTTTCACAGTGGGTTGATGCTGGCGCGCCCGAAGGCAATCCGGCGGATTTACCTCCTGCGATCAATTTTTCAGATGGCTGGTCACTCGGCGAACCGGATCTGATTATCAATGCGGACGAAGATTATGCGCCGCCAAAAGATAAGGACATGTACCGCTGCTTCACAGTACCAACTGCGCTACGCGGTGACCGTTACATCAGCGCGATTGATGTTCATCCCGGCAATCGAAAATTAGTGCATCACGTGATTACTTACACCGATCCTGACGGCGCTTCAAAAGCTCTCGACGATAAAGAACCGGGGCCGGGATATATTTCGTTTGGTGGGCCGGGTTATACGAATTACGGAATGCTCGGCGGATGGGCGCCGGGAGCGCGTCCGTTTTTTAATCCTGATGGCGTTGGCTTGAAGCTTCCCAAAAATTCGCGCATCGTTTTTCAAGTGCATTATCATCCGTGTCAGACTTCGACCTGCGGACAAAGCAGCCCGAATAATGAAAAGGATCGTACGCAAATTGGCGTCTATTTTTCGAGAACTCCAGTCACAAAAAATCTCACGTATTTGCCGCTCGTGAATCAAAGTTTTACGATTCCTGCTGGCAATAATCATTACAAAGTAGCGGCATCATTTACGACTCCTATTGCGGCGCACATCGTCAACATCACGCCGCACATGCATTTGTTAGGGCGTGAAATCAGCGTTGATATGACTTTATTAGGGAAAACCACCAGCGACTGTTTAGTCAATATTAATGATTGGGATTTTCGTTGGCAGGGAACTTACAGCTATCAAGACCCGGTCGCGTTACCAGCTGGTGCGAAAGTAAGTCTGACGACTTATTTTGATAACTCAGCAGCGAACATTAATAATCCGAACAGCCCTCCGAAGCCCGTCAGATGGGGCGAGGCTACGACGGATGAAATGGCGTTGGCATTTCTCGGCTTTACGTTGGACGCGGAATCTTTGGCGACTTCTGCGCCAAACTTAACTGAAGTGAATACCGATCCAAACGGAAACTTAGTCGTGAAGGGAACGAATTTATTGCCCGGAGCCGACATCGAAATTAACGGCAAGAGCATTAAAGATACAATTGAAAAAAGCGCGACGGAATTAAATTCAAACGAAATGTGGAAGGTGTATGCCGCTCCTGGCAAAGCCGTGAATGTGTCAATCGTCAACCCTGATGGTTCGCGTACTAGTGCGCAAAGCTTCACGCGTTCCGGCACGGCGTATGAAGGCGGCACAGTTTCGGCAGCAAGTTATGCTGCGAATGCTCCGGTAGCTCCCGAAGCGATTGCAGCAATTTTTGGAACGAACCTAGCTACGCTTTCAGAGCCTGCAATTCAATTGCCGTTGCCGACGACACTGGGAGGTTCTGTCGTGAAAGTGAATGGTGTAGCCGCGCAATTATTTTACGCGTCAAAATCTCAAATCAATTTCCTGATTCCGAAAGAAACGCAACCAGGGACGGCAAACATTGAAGTCGCCGCCGCTGACAATTCAATTACGCGCAGTTCGCTGACCATCGCCATGTCAACTCCGGCGTTGTTCACTTCCAGCAGCGATGGACGCGGCGCACCCGCAGCCAATGCGACGCCTGATGGCATTGGGCGTTACATCGTAGGCAATCCCAACGGAACGGCGAATCCGGTCGGTGTCGGACATTACCTTGAACTGTACGGCTCAGGCTTCAGACGCGCCGCCTTCGACACACTCCACGTCACCATCGCAGGCAAAGAAGTCCCGATTTTATATTCCGGCGCACACGGATTTTTCACGGGTGTAGATCAGATGAACGTACAAGTTCCAGCGGGAGTTTTAGGGAATGTAGATTTGGTTTTGAGTACGGATGGAAGAGTTGCGAATACGGTGAAATTATTGGTGCAATGATAAATTTCCGAAGAAAACCAGTGAGCTTGTGGATTACGCAGGTAACTATTTTTGCCTTAATTTGGTGGCTGATCTTTCTTTTAGCGACAAGTTTTATAAGAGATACTAATACTGTAAGAGACACACAGTGGATTATTTTTCTCGGATTTTTATTGTCCCAAATAGCCACGCTATATGCCATAGCAAAAAGAAAGATATGGGGTAAATGGCTAAGTATTTTTACCTTTACCCTGATCTTTCTGTTTATCTCTGTCTTTGTGTACGATGCATTCTTTCCCCGCTCTGATATGATTTTTTTCAGTGGCTGGTCAACGATAATTCCTATAAGCTTTCAGGTTTTAATTCTCAGCTTAATTTTAAGTTTGATCTTCTCGCAAAAAGTGAAAGGATTTTTCAGAATAGAATGAACTCATTCAGGTATTATTCAGAATATAGAGAACTGAACGATAGTTCAGAGTGAATTGAAACGAAACCCTGAGTCTAAGGTTGTGCGCAACAGGAAATAAAAGTGATTAGAAGTGAACGATTTACCATAAGGTTTGACGATCTTGAGAATGGTTGGCTAACCGTCAGACTCGAAAAGGGAGAACAGAAATATATGTTTGTCCCTTCGCACGTACCGTATGACTCTATTCAGGAACTGGCTGACGGGCTGGGCAATTTGTTATCTGGCTATGCACAAGCCAAAGTAAGCTGGAACGACGAACCAATCAAACATGAATTTCTCTTTGATAAGACAGCAACCCAGCTTTTCTTCAAAGTTGTGATTTTGCACGAAACACGATTTGGCAAACAACCCGAAGTCGTTTTTGCAATGCAGGGAACGCTTTACCAAATCATTCGTCCGTTTTGGGTGGCATTACGTGATCTGGAAACCTGCTATCCCGCAGAAGAATATCAACGACGTTGGCGAGAACCTTTTCCTGTTCATGAAATGCGACTATTGACAGCGCAATTTGAAAAACTAAAACAAGCACAAGTGTAAATAAATACTACAAATCGTCATTTACCTCTTCCCAACCTCAACCGCATAAACCTGCGTTGCCCCATGAATATTCGAACGGAACACAATCCATTTCATATCCGGCGTAAACGTCACGTTCGGCTCTAAACGATAATTATGTTTGGCGAGATTTACTAAGCGTTCGGCTTGGAGTTCGCCGTTTTTGGGAGTGAACAAATAAATCCATTGTCCGTTGCCGGGAGCGGCTACGCTGGAGGGGCCGCCGCCGTCTCCGGCAAATACTTTTCCATTCGGCGCGACGTTGAAATGCACTGACCAATGTTCACGGGCTACTTTGTATCGCGTAGCTTTTCCGGTCGCGATTTCTACACCTGCCAACCAGAATTCTTTGCCTTTGGGAGTTTGTAAATCGTACCAAATTGTTTTGCCATCCGTGCTGAAAAATTCGTGTCCGGCAATTTCCATGTCCATCGTTCGCGAATGAATTTTTGTTAGTTTTGTACCGTCCGTGCGGATCGTCCAGATGCGGTCTAATTTGTGCCACGGGCCTTCGTGACAGAACATCATCAAGCCCGGATCCGTTGGCGAAAACTGGACGTGATTCAGCCAATCTGTCGCTGGATGAAATGTTTTTATTTCACCGGATTTGATGTTGATCGTGTACATCGTCATCGGGATTTTCGCGGCGAGTCGTTGCTCCATCATATCGCCTTTGCCAGGATAACTGTCGCCTCTGCCCTGTGGCGCGGGTGGTGGCTGAAATGTGTATTCGCCAACTACCATACTCCCGCCCAGAAATGTTTCATCTGCGTTGACTGCTAAACCTGAACCGTTTCGCAACGCTGCATTTTTGATGATTTCGCGGGTTTCTTTGGTATCCAGATTCGTCGCAAAAACGCTGTCGCCTTTGAGATAAAACACCTGTCGCGTTTTGCGTCCAATGACCAGATTGCTGGTACGCCCTTCGACGATTAATTCTATTTTTCCGGTTTTTAATTCGATAGTCGAAATGCCTTTCGGCGAAGTCACGACCAGCTTATCGCCTTTGGCGGTGTAAGCGTTTTGATGAAAATATAAACTTGCGGTTCCGGCTTCACGCGAGAGGCGAATGACACGATGTCCGGTTTCCGGTTCAATCCATTCGGTTGGCGGTTCGGGAGCGGTTTGTTGTGCGAAAGAGGTTGCGGTCAGAAGCAGCAGGGCGAGAGTAGAGAAGAATTTCATTTTATTTTTTAACGCAAAGGAAGTTCTGAGTACACGCTTTAGCGTGATCGTTTTCGGCACGCTAAAGCGTGTACTCAGAGCATTTTTACTTACTACGTTTGGCAGTGAATTCGACTGCATTACCGCCGCCTTGACCACCTTCCATCTTGCGGGAGAATTTAATTTCGTCACCCGCCAAAGTTCCGGTATAGACAATCTTGAAAGTGCCATTCGGCGTTTCGCGGACAACATTAAAGGAAACCGCATTTCCTTTAATCGTACCGTCGGAAATTGCGGTCTCGCCCATGCGACCGCTGACAGTTCCGGTTAATTTTTCGCCATCAGCTTTCAGATTCATGACCGTTTCCTGCATCGCGCCATCACGTCCGGGTGTTTGTCCGACCCATTTGCCGTCTACATCGGCAGCCCAGGCGGCTGTGACTAAAATCAAAATGGCGAAAGCTGAAAGAATAATATTTTTGGTTTTCATTGATACTCCTGTAATCGTTGGGTTTGTTAAGTGCTGCGTACGATAGCACGCGGCGTTGATGTCTCAGTTTTTAAAACAAGATAGTTGATGGACTCTTCTTCGAATTAATAACCTGAATTTTGAGACAAGAAATTGCGTAGGTAAAGACGAAGCAAAGTGATGGATGGTTTCAACTGTTCAGCGTTACGTTTAGAGTTCACGCTTCAGCGTGCCAGAACGCCGCGCTTCGCTGGCGTTCACAAACTGAAGCGTGAACTCTGAACGAGGTTATTTCTTCGCCGCTTTCGTTGGTTCCGGCGTTGGCGGTTTTTGATAATTCGGATATGCCGGACGCGGCGTTTTCTTCACAGGATTTTTTTGCAAAGAAGTCAGCGCAACTTCCACAGCTTTTTCCAGCTGAACATCTTTTCCAGCACGCCAGGCGACGGGATCCATGTCAATTTCGATGTCAGGAGCGACGCCGTGATTTTCGACTTCCCATTGACCTTCAGGGCTATAAAATCCGAAATGCGGAGCCGTGACTGTCCCGCCGTCAGCCAGCACTGGATAGCCTCCGATGCCGACCAATCCGCCCCAGGTTCGTTTGCCGACCAGTTGCCCGATTTTATTGCGCCGGAACATCCACGGCAGCATGTCTCCACCAGAACCCGCGAATTCATTGACGATCATCACTTTCGGCCCTTGAATGACTCCGAACGGCGTCGTCGCTTCGCCGCCTTCGCGCACGGCCCAATAGCTCATCACCGGTTTGCGCAAAAAATCTACGATGTAATCCGCTGCCGAACCGCCACCGTTGAATCGTTCGTCAATGACTGCGCCTTCTTTGTCGAGCTGCGCAAAGTAATAGCGATTGAAATTCGTGAAGCCGCCTTGCGCGGTATCAGGCAAATAAACGTACGCCAACTTGCCACCACTCATTTGATCAACTTTGCGGCGATTGTCTTCAATCCACGCCAGATTGCGCAGAGCTGTTTCGGTGGGAACGGGTACAACTGTGACTTCACGAGAGCCGGAACCGTCAGGATTTGCGCCGACGCGGATGACGACATTTTTTCCGGCAGTGGCTTCAAAAGCCTTATAAACATTATCTGTCGCAGAGAGGTTGCGTCCGTTGACGGCTAATAAATATTCTCCGGTGTTGACGTTAATGCCTGGTTGCGTGAGTGGAGCACGAAGGTTTGGGTTCCAATTTTCTCCATTGTACACCCGCGCAAAACGATAGCGTCCATTTTCGATTTTGTAATCGCAGCCAAGTAAGCCACCGGCGACACGCTTCGGATCGGGCACATCGCCGCCGTTCACATACAGATGACCAACAGTTAATTCGCCGAGCATTTCCTGAAATAAATAATTCAAATCCGCGCGATGAGAAAGTGATTTTAAATAGGGTTCATATTTCTTTTCAGCGGCTTTCAAATTCAACCCGTGATAATTCGGATCGTAGAAAAAATCGCGTTCGAGCCGCCAGACTTCACGGTACATTTGATTCCATTCAGCGACCGGGTCAAGGTGAATTTCCATGTCTTCGGTTTTGATTTTTCCATCGCCGGGTTTGACCGGAGTGGCGGTCGGAACGATGAACCAATTCTCAGCTTGGCGATAAAGAATTTTCTCACCATTGGCAGAAAGATCGAATGATGAAACTCCATCCAGAATTTTGTCGAGCTTACGTTTTTCCAAATCGAATTTGTGAATCGTAGCCCCTGGCATAGCAGCATTTGCAGTCATTTCGGTCAGATAAAGATTGCCTGCTTTGCCAGCGTCGAGTCCTGCAAAATTACGTGCTGGAATCGGGAGTGCCAGAATTCGCTGCCCGATATTTTCAAAATCAATATCAACTTTGATAGGAGGTTTAGGAGCCGAAGCTTTGAAAGCCGCCGCCGCTGTTGCTTCCGGTTTTTTGTCTTCGATTTTGTCTTCGACAATTTTTTCTTCATCGCTTTCAGGAGCCAGCGGCGAAGGATCAGTTTTCTTCAGGACGACAACGTACACATTTCGCGTGGAGCGCACCGGATAGCTGGACATATCCAGCCCTGCTTGCGTTGCACCGAAATCAGTACTGGCGGTGAAATAAAGATGCTTTCCATTTTTATCGAACAACGCAAATTTGGCGTCGCTCATGCCGTCAGTGATTTGCGTACTTTTATTTTCTTCAATGGAATACGCAAAGACGGCGCGTGTCCACGACTTCAACATTTTAGTGTACGCAATCCAGCGGCTGTCCGGTGACCACGAAGGATTAAAACTGCCACGATCAGAGTGCGTCGTATCAATCTTGACAGGGGTAGTTTTTTCGATGTCCAAATACCAAAGGTTCAGTGCCTTATCGTAAAAAGAAATTTTCCTGCTGTCTGGTGACCAATTCGGCGCGTAATAAAAATTGGGCGGCAATGTAATTTTCTTTACGTCACCCATTCCCGTTTGATCGCGCAAATGCAAAGCGTATTCGCCGGATTCATCCGAAAAATAGGCAATCCATTTTCCATTCGGCGACCACGACGGATTACGTTCCGCCGCGCCGGAAGTGTTCGTTAAATTACGTGGATTACCTTTTTCGGCGGGAACGGAAATGATTTCGCCACGCGCTTCAAAAACGGCACGCGCTCCGGTTGGCGAGAGAGCGCTGCCTCGGATAAGCCTGCCTGCTTTTTCAAAACGCGGACGCACGGTCGTCAAATCACTATTGATGGAAATGTTCAGCTTTTTTGATTTGGCAGTTTTGATGTCGAAAATATTGAGTGAACCGAACTGTTCATACACAATCGCATCCGTAGTTGCCGAAGCGGATTTGATGTCGAGTCCGGTGTTCGCAATTTCCTGATTTACTTTTTTGGTGATGGTCTCATACGAAAATAAAGTGATGGCTCCATTGCGATCTGAGAGGAAATAAATTTTATTGCCAATCCACATTGGAGCGTAATCATTAGAATTTTCACGCGGAATTTTTTCTGTCGCAGAATCACTTAAATTCGCAATCCAGATTGGCGTCGTACGACCACCGCGATACCGCTTCCACGCATCAAAGGCGTGTGGTAATGGCACGTACGCCATCTTGGTTCCATCCGCTGAATATGATCCTTCGTAGGCCATCGGCAAGGGAATTTCCGTCGGGAAAACCCCATCAACCGCAATCGTATTCAGTCGTGAAAAACGTGAATAAGTATTTCGCGCCGAAACGAAAAGAATTTGTTTTCCATCAGGCGTCCAACCCATTACGCGGTCTGCGCCGGGATGATAGCTGATGCGTTTTGGTTCACCGCCGGAAGCTGGTACGACATAAATATCTACGTTGCCGTCGTACTCACCCGTGAAGGCGAGCATTGATCCATCAGGAGAAAAATACGGATCAGTCTCAATGCCAACGCCACTCGTTAATCGTTTGGCTTCGCCGCCGTCGCGTCGGACCGTCCATAAATCTCCGGCGTAGACAAAGGCGATGTTCGTTTTACTGATCGCCGGATTGCGCATCAGCAAAGATTTTTCGATGGGAGTTTGAGCCAAAGAAAAACGGGCGAGGAAAAAAGTTACAATGAGTAATTGGAGCAAGTTTTTCATATTAAATAAAAGTATAAGCAACCAGAATACAGACTATTGCCATTAGCGACAGCGAGGCGATAAAGATCATGTCAGCAACTCGTTCGAGTAAGTAACGGCGATTGGTGGTGCGCGTTCGTAATGCGACATATGACAATACACATGAAATTAAAAAACCAATCGCATCAATCGCTAGAATATTGTCGCTGATCGAGCCGATAGCCTTCAGACTACCGATTTGAAAAATTCCGATCACCGTCAGACATACTCCAACCATTGTTGCCGAAGTCGAAAAAAGATGAATGGATACATCTTCTTCCAAATACACCTTGTTGGTTGATTTATCGGATTGGTTATTATTCGCGCTCATTAATTATGGACATCGTCGCCCTGATTAAGAAAAAGTTGATCTTAGAAGATAAAAATGTATGCCATTGCGTGACGGCTTGCAAGATCAGCAAAGATCGTTCATTCATAAAAAATAAAATCTAAAAACGGAAGAATTTCGTTTGTCCCTTCGTCTAAGCAATTGTAACGGAAACGGAGGCGCGAATGGAGCAATTGGCAATCATGACAAACAGCTTCGCGAGAAATCAGGAACGCGATCAAATGATCGTCGCGTGTCAGCACGGCGACCGTGAAGCCTTTAGCCATCTATTCGCCCAACACAAAGACAAAGTGTATTCCATCGCTTTACATTTCAGTGGTAACGAAGCAACTGCGCACGACATCGCGCAACAGGTCTTTTTAAAATTGATGACGAACATTCAGCAATTTAATTTTCAAGCTGAATTCTCAACGTGGCTTTATCGAATGGTAGCGAACGCCTGCTTCGACGAACAAAGGCGCTGGCGCAAATTTTTACCGTTTGGCGATGAAGCCGAAATCCGGCAATTGCGGTCACGCGAAAACATCGAAGCGAATTATTCTCGCGTGGAATTGTCAGGCGCAGTGCAGGCCGCGATTGCGACGCTGAAGCCAAAATTGCGGATGCCAATTTTGCTAAAATATATCGAAGACATGTCGTACGAAGAAATTGCGCTGGTGCTCGATTGTTCAATGGGAACAGTCGCTTCGCGCCTGAATCGCGGACATAAAGCGCTCGCGGAAAAACTGAGTTATTTGCGTTCGACGCTCGAAAGTTTTGAGGAGTAACAGCTATGTTCACAAATCACGTAGCCAAATTATTAACAGCGTATTGCGACAACGAATTGCCGGAAGCAGAAATGCAGCGGGTAAATAATCATCTGCAGAGCTGTAAGCATTGTCATCAGGAATACGATCAGCTCAAGTTTGGAATGTTGATGGCACAGCAACTAACAACTACGAAAGCACCGGATTCATTGTGGTTTGATGTCGTCAAGCAAAACGCTGTGCCTGCCAAAGCAACAAATTTCAATTGGCGAATGGCAACGGCGATGGCTTCAGTTTTAATACTGGCATTGATCGGATGGTTTGGATTTTCGCGGCAGCAGAAAAAACAAAATACGCTGTCGGAAATAGTAAATAATTTGCCGGTAGAAAAAGCTGAAGCAACTCCAAGCGTGATTGCTTCGTCCACGCCACCAGAGCCGAGCAAAAAAATAACTCCGGCTCCGAAGTCGCAACTGGCTAATAAAATCTTAGTACCAAAAACTTCATCGCCAACCTGGGAAGTTGCGAGTGTCTCAGGCGCGCCCAGCATTGGCGATAACAAAATTTCCGGTACCGAAAGAATTGCTGTGGGCGAATGGCTGGAGACAGATAATTCTTCCCGCGCAAAAATCAAAGTCGCAGACATCGGCTTTGTAAACATTGATCCAAACTCACGTGTGCAGTTAGTCAAAACGCAAACTTCTGAACATCGCATCGCGCTCAAGAAGGGCAAGCTCAGTGCATTTATTATGGCTCCGCCGCGATTGTTTGTGGTGGATACACCTTCGGCAACGGCGGTTGATTTGGGATGCGCGTACACGCTCGAAGTGGATGAAGAAGGGAACAGTTTATTGCACGTCACATCAGGTTGGGTGTCGTTTGTGTTGCGCGGACGAGAATCTTTTATTCCCGCCGGAGCAATGTGCGTGACACGAAAAGGCGAAGGCATCGGAACGCCATATTTTGCAAATGCTTCGGAGGCTTTCAAATCCACTTTGCAAAAAATAGATTTTAGTAAAGGTGAAATCGCAGAATCGTTAGTGACAAAAATTCTGACGGAAGCGCGTTCAGAAGATGCTTTGACGCTGTGGCATTTGCTTGATCAACCCAAATGGCAAACAGGTTTTCGTGAACAAATTTATGATCGGTTAGCGGCCTTAACTCCTCCGCCATCAGGAGTGACCCGCGCCGGAATTTTAAAAAATGACCGACAAATGTTAGACCGCTGGTGGCACGAGAAGATTCAATAACAATCAATTCAGAAAGGAAAACATTATGAAAAATCATTGTACAATAAAATTTGCAATATCGTTGGTAGCACTGATTTCATTGGTTATTCCAGCACTTGCCGGACCGCCGTTGATTTGTCATCCGTTTGAGATTGGCGAAGTAAAATCCATCGCGTGGAATGGTTCGCAGTGGCGTGATGTGAAAAAAGATTACGACCTGAATCAGCTCACTCCGGATGTGATGGCAATTTTAGAAACCGACGCGCCGATCCTGGTGCGAATGGAAACGATGCGCCGTGCGGCGGTCTATACGGTCTGGTCAATGCGCGATCATAAAGTAGGATTTGATCCAAAAGGCGATGCCGCCGCGCTGACTTTGTTGGATAAAATTATGGCGCGAAAAGATGCCGCTGAAAAAAATGGCTTCAAAACAAAGGCTGAAAAATTAGCCTTGTTTGATGCCGGATATTTGCTCGAAACGTATAAATACATCGGCTTTGAAGAAAGCTCGAAACGGACTTTGACCAGCGAAGGATTGGCGTGGGTCGAGAAGGCGAACAACGCTTTGGATTGTCCTGGCGAAATGGAAATGGCGCTGGCAATCATTTTGCAAAATCATAAAGGGCAAGCAGCAGCGCAGGACAAACATTTAAAAATTGCAGTCAGCAAAGCCGCCGAAGGTTCATTGCTGGCCAAAAATTTAGTCAGTCATTTCCCCGAAAAAGGCACGAACTTTAGTGCGCTCAAAGCCAGTTTGAAATAACCGAAGACGTGGCAGTCACCTTTTTAAAGGTAGGACACGAGCTGCCTTCTTCGCCGCGATGCGGCGAAAAAACTGACCAATTACTTTTTAGGGAGATCGTATGCGCTGCAATCAAATTCAAGAATTCCTGTTTCTCACAGCCTTACTCTTACCAATTTTCACGCTGGCACAAGCCGATAATTTTGAAGTGCATGAATGGGGAACTTTCACTTCGATTGCCGGAAAAAATGGTGAAGCACAAACGTGGCGTCCCTTGAATGGTGCAAGCGATTTGCCTTCCTTTGTCTATAAAATTCCAGACGCGCAAAGTAATTGCAAAATTTGCACTTGGGCGCAGGTGCGGATGGAAACTCCGGTGCTTTATTTTTATGCCGATCACGAAGTGACAGCGAACGTAAAGGTCGACTTCCCGAAAGGAAAAATTACGGAATGGTTTCCTATAGCGAATGTTGGAAATACTTCAATTACATGGAACAACATTCGCATCAATCCGAAGTCTGAAATTTGCTACCAGGAAGAAGCGAAGGAGAGCCATTATTATCCAGCCCGCGAGACAGATGCAGCTCCGTTGGCGATTGAAAATGGAGAAAAAACGGAATACGAAAAATTCCTTTTTTATCGCGGCACAGGCAGCTTTGATCTGCCGCTTTCGGTGCAATTAAATGGCGATCAAATCAAAATCAAAAGTGCGACACCAACTGCACTGGGAACAATTTTTTTATTTGAAAATCAAGCCGGAAAAATTGGGTTTCAACCCATCAATCTTACCAATAAAGAAACCATTGTAGAGCGTCAACCACTCACACAATCGGTCGAAGGAATTTTGCCTGAACTTGAAAGAACATTCCTTGCACAAGGGCTGTATCCACGCGAAGCGCAGGCAATGCTCAAGACGTGGCGCGATTCGTGGTTTGAGGAAGGGCTGCGAGTTTTTTATCTGACTCCGCCATCTGAGACGGAACAACTTTTACCGCTGACGATTACACCGAAGCCGACGAAAATCGTACGTGTTTTGGTGGGCAGAATTGAAATCCTGACACCTGAATTTATTCAAAAAATTCAAGGATTAGCGGCGCGTATTCTCGATGATCCAAACGCCGAAAAAGAGATCAGAAAGCAGGGAAGATTTGCAGATGGAATTCTTCAGGAGATGTGGTCGCAAACGAAGGATGAACGATTAAAAGTAAGGCTGCAAAGAGTGTGGCAGGTTTTAGAGAAGGAGTAAGAAAATGGTAGCCCTAAAACGACCAAGGATAATTATGAAACATCTATCTTATGTTGGACTTTGGATTCTTTCGTTATCTACGTTGACAGCTTGTAACGGACAGACTAAAGCAAATAACGAGTTGCAGATCATTTCATCAACAGATAAAACTAAATTAGTTGGTGGTGGGTGTGACGGTTGTGAGCTGATGTATGTTGGTATACCAACAAATATTAAATCAGTGGATACGAGTGAGGGCTGGGCTGAAAAGGGACAAAAACTTTTAGTCACAGGAATCGTTTATAAATTAGACGGCAAGACACCGGCACCAAATGTCATAATTTATTATTGGCAGACCGACAATAATGGATACTATTCACCAAAAGACGGAATGGACGAAAAAGCCAAGCGTCACGGACATATTCGTGGTTGGGTAAAGACTGATGACAACGGGAAATATTCAATCTACACCATAAAACCTGCCCCGTATCCTAACGAAAATATTCCTGCGCATATTCACACTTCAATCAAAGAACCAAACATTCAGAACGAATATTACATTGACGAATTTATTTTTGATGATGATAAACTTTTGACAAGTGCAAAAAGAAAAGCTCTTGAAAACCGAGGTGGTAGTGGCATTTTAAGGGTGTTAATTTCAGGCGATGTCCAAATTGCAGAACACAATATTATTTTGGGATTAAATATTCCTAACTACCCAGACACCTTAAAAACAGCCAAACAATCAGGGCTTCAAATTGGAGAGGATAATCCATCATTCATTCCTTATCACGCTTTTGGTCCAGACAAAGGATCAAGGGCTTGCCCGGTTTGTAAATACGGTCGCTATCATGGAATTTTATTTTTTGTTGGCAATAACCCGGATTGGGGTGACATTAAAAAGTGGCTGACTTTTTTCGAACAGGAAAGTGCAAATAGAGGTAAATATTTTAAAGCCTATTTCGTTTATGGGAATGAAGAAAAATACAACAAAGAGGTAAGGCAGGCAGAGTTGGAAAAAATTGGTACTGAGCTTGACTTGAAAAATATTGCCCTCACTTTTGTTCCTTCATTAATCGACACCGAAAGTGAAGTAAACCTTAATAAAATTAACCCTACAGTCGAAAGTACGTTTGTGCTTTACAGGCAAAGAGCCATCATTCAAAAATTTATTGATTTAAAAGCAACAACCGAAAATTTCAAGTTGATTTCAAGTACATTAGATAAAACAAAAGGCGAGTATTTTCATTTATTAGAACCAAATCACGACTGACGGAAAATAGCTGCGTATTGCATCGCTAAGATTAGAAATTAATTCCCCAACGGCTTCGTTTCCGTGAACATTGGGCTTGCCAGAATGTTGAAATTTTCAAATGAGTCAGGATGACGCGGATCAAATGTCATTACATCTTTCATTAAATATTTTGCCAAACTCAGCCGATTTTTTTTGACGCCTTCGACGATACATTTGGCTAATTCGTAGCTGCCATAATTGCTGTGATGCGTGGCGTCTCCGTCTTTGAAAGCGAGCTTGGAATTCTCTGCTCCCAGAGCCTCATAAAATATTTTGCTCATCGCGTTCAAATCAATCAATGCAATTTTTTCTTCCCGGGCAAGCTCGCGAACGGCTTCAGGATAATCGCCGAGTGTATTGAAAACATTGCCTTTTTCATCGAAATTACGACGATTCACCGAAGTTATTAACACTGCAATCCCGCCGCGCTTTCGCACGTCATTCACAATTTTTTTCAAATCAGATTTGTACGAAGTGAACGCGCCAATCCCTTCGCCTTTTTCTTTTTGATCGTTGTGTCCGAATTGCATAAATAAATAATCGCCAGCTTTCATCAGGCTCATGACTTTCGCGAAGCGTTTTGCGCCGAGCGAACTTTTGACGGATTCGCCGGATTCCGCGTGATTCGCAATTGCAATTTCCGGTTTGAAAAATCGCGGCAGCATCTGCCCCCAACTGTTGTACGGTTCACGCGGCTGATCGGTGATAGTTGAATCTCCGAGCAAAAAAATTGTCGGCACATTCACCGGAACAATTTCAATTGCACAAATGGCGGGATGCGCTCCATTGAATTCGAGCGTGAGCTTTTCATCCCACGCCCATTGCTCAGACGTTTTTTCACGGTCTTTTAATTTGACTTCACCACCAGAAAATTTTGGCGTACGGACGTTGACGATAAAACTTTGCGAAATGAATTTGCCTTTCGCGGTCGTAACTTTTTCCAGCATTAAACGGCGCAATTCTGCTTTGACGGTTGTGTCCGTCGCCATACTTGAAGTTCCGAAAGTAACAGTGACGCGATAATTTCCTTCAGGCAATGCAGCCGAAAAATAGAATGGTTTTTCACTTATCAATGAATCTGAAAATTTTGATTGTTTAGAATTGTGATGTGAAGCGAGAACCGCCCCCGCCTCAAATCCGTAGCCAATTTCTTTGCTGTAAATTGCGGCTGGCAACACTAACGTGAAGCCCGGTTTTTCAGTATTGAAATTAAATTGATAAGATTTCTGCGCTGACAAACTAGAAGTGAAGAAGGCAAGAGAAGTCAATAAAATCAGTACTCGAACGTACAAGTAGGAAATATTCATACGAAATTTTGGGACAAAAAATTGCTACCGTTCGTTGCTGCAACGAACGGTAGCATGTCGGGGGGAGTAAACTTTTTAGAAGTAAATTTTTATACCAAACTGGAGGTAACGCGGTAATTGCAATTCGCGCAGATTACCAAATCCCGTTTGATAGGCACGCTTCAGGCGATAGAGTTTGAACCCTTCGATGGTATTCAAATCAAATGTATTCGCATCTTTCGTGGCAATGCCCTGTGGTAATTTAATGTTGGCATAATAATCTAACGGCAACGCCCCTGAAGCTAAGCGATTCGATGTGATGTAGGTCTGCGTCTTGGCGTATAACGCTGTGCCTGCGGGAGTCGAACGCGCAAGCCCACTGCGACTGGCATCAGAGGCAATCCATGCATCGTAATCAGCAGTGGTCAGAGGCAGCTCATCCGGCAATGCCATAAAATCATTCGCATTTGCCCCTGTGCCGGAAACGGTGCGGAATATCGGACTGTTTAGCACATTGATCGCATCTACGCGAAATTGCACTTTGCGCTTGCCATCTCCAATATAAAAATTTTTCTGTACGGAAAGATCGAAGTAGCGTTGCATCGGCCCACGAATATCCAATGTGCGTGGTGCTGTTCCCAGTGCGCCTTTGGCCGGGCGTGTAAATGCTGCGGGATTAATATATGGCTCACAGAGAGTTCCCACCGGACACTCACGCTTCCACAATGGATTTATCAGGGGAACGCCTGAAACTAAATTGGGTCGAATCGCGTGAGTAATGTCTCCTAAACGGTTGCCATCAACCAGAGCGGGAATGAAGGGATAACCACCTTGCAAACGGAACAGGCTTGACATCGTCCAACCACCAATTACGGTGTCTACGGCTTTGTTGGCGTT
>JAYTCQ010000040.1:0-8846 GCA_043736395.1 Blastocatellia bacterium
TTCAGCTCTCCTTTTTTTTGCTAGAAATGGTCTTTGGATTTAGGTCTTTGGACAGGTGACAATATAATTCAGGTTCTTGCGCTTAGTTTCTCATTACAATCAAACGAACTGTTGAGCTTACCCAAAGCCCAAAGATCAAAATCCCAAGTCCAGATTCTTCAACTTTAATTCTCGCCGTTCACAACTCTTTTCCGGATAATCGGTTGTTTGCTGATAACCATGACTCCACCTGAAAATGATCCGGCGCAAAATGTACTCGCATCAAATGGATCAGCACTAAGCGACCAGAATCGATTACTTGGCAGTTTTCCAGTATTAATCAATTCCCACGATTTACCTTTATTTTTCGAGTGGAATAATCCGCCCAGCCATTGATCGCCGACGTAGAGTTCATCCGGATTCGCGGGATTTAAAACAACTGCGCTGGCGGCAACTTGTGTTCGCAATCCGTTGCTGCGTTGATCCCAGGTTTGTCCGCCATCGTTCGTGATGAAAAAACCACTGCTGGTTCCGACGTAAATTGTTGAGGCTTCGCGCGGATCAAAAGTGATGTTCTGGACGCGTTTGGCTTCACCGGCAAAAGGCATCGGCGCAAAGCTGTCTCCGTTATCACGTGAAACAAATAATCCAACTTCAGTGCCGACAAGGATCAAGCCGGGAACGGCAGGATTCGTGACGACAGTGTTAAAAAACGGATAAGAAGTGTTATCGAATTTGATTTGTTTCCAGCCTTTTTTCTCGTCACGGTTGATGAATAATCCATCCCAGGTCGTCACAATTAATCCACTGGTTTCTTCGCCAGACCGTGGGAATAATTGAGCGATGGAGAAGATTTGTTTTTGTAAATCTACGGTGTCGTCTTTCGGTACAACGACTTTTGATTTGGTCGCAGGGCGCTTCTGAACAGGCTTTTTCTGGACGACATTGCGAACTGTTGAAGCTGGCTTAGTGGATGTAATTTGTGGCAGTTCGTTCGGTTTTGGCGCGCTCGATTTTTCTTTGAGAACTTTCGCCCAGCTCAAGCCGCGATCATCAGAGCGGTACAGTCCATGATTCGTTCCGGCGTAAATTGTTTCAGGACGATCCTGAAGTTGATAAATAGTGAACACATCACTTTTTCCCATTCCGCGAGTCGCTTGCTCCCACGTCAGCCCGCCATCGTTGCTGACGAAAAATCCTCCGGCTGTGTCGTCAAAAAGTATTCCAGCGTAAACACGTCCGCGTTCTGTTCGGTCATGTTTGACGACGCGAACCTGACGGCTGACGAAGCCAATATTACTGGGTTCAAAATTTTCGCCACCATCAATGCTGATTTGAATTCCACCATCCTGAGTCCCGATGTAGACGCGATCCGGTTGCGCTGGATTGACGCTCACGGCATTAATCACCTGACGGCGTGAAGTCACGGCAGCCCAATTTTGCCCATCATCAATCGTACGCCACAGACCTTCAGTCGTCCCCGCAAAAATTACTTCGGGGCGGCTGGGATGACGATAAATCGTGTGAGTCCGGCGGCTTTCAAATGGCATTCCCTGAATTTTCGTCCATTTCTCACCCGCGTTGAGCGTGCGATAAATTCCGCTACAGGCACTCAGTAAAACAGTGTCAGGATTTTCTTCGCTGATGCGAATTGAAAAAATATCGGAGTCGTCAATCAGTCCGGTTTCTTTATTTCCCGCTAATTTCCAGGTTAGTCCACCGTCCAGCGTTTTCCACGGTAGATGTGAAGTGCCGACGTAAATAATGTTCGCATCACGCGGGTCTACCGCGACAGAGTGAAATGCTTTGAGTTCAGGATCGTTATCGGGAGTGATGCGTTCCCAATTTTGACCACGATCTTTGGTGCGATAAATTCCATCGCGTGAAGCGATTAATAAAACATTCGGATCAATGGAAGCCTGCACCATGCCGCGAATGGAACGTCCACGCAGCGGCATAATTTCGCGCCATGACTCGCCATTATTGGAGGTGACGAAAAGATCTCCACCCGTGGCGTCGTCTACCGCGTCTTTAATTTGATTGCAGCCGACATAAATGACGCCAGCTTTTTCGCGGTCGAACAGAATTGTTTTGATGGAAAAGCCGTGTGCGTTAAGTCCTGGTTTTAATCGCTTCCAAGTGATGCCGTCATCTGTGGAACGAAACAATTGACCATCATTGGTGCCGGTTAAAATGTGGTGCGCGTCGCGCGGATCGACTGCCAGCATTTCGACATCGCCTCCGAACGGGCCGGTCATTTTGAAAACCCGCTCCTGACCTAAGGTCACAGTGCTCGAATGTTCGATTGAAAATGAAATCGGCGGGGCGACCTTAACCACTCCTTCAGAAATCGTGGTAGTGGTGAGCGCAGCTTGATTTTGCGCAGATAGTGAGCCCGAAAAGATAAGACAAAAAAATATAACCGGATGCAGAATTCGGTGAGTTAATTGCAGCCAATTGCCAAAGCCCATGTTCTTCAACTCCTGAAATGATCTAAAAAATAAAACTAACCGAAAGCTTGGAGTTCTTCGTTAGCGAAAAGGTTGTCTTTCGGTGGGGCAGCGCAACAACAAATAGATTATCCCGACTTCAACACGATTTTGCAATAAAAGTGTTGGTAACAGTTTTACAGAAGGCGTGATAGATTTATCACGCTCCTGTTTGGCTCCTGCGTAGACGACCCACCAATTTATCCGTTAGCAATTTTATCGAAGCGAGAAAAAATGGCAAATATTGATGATCTATTAAAAATAGCAGTCCGCGATGGCGCCTCCGATTTACATCTCAAAGCCGGCTGCCTGCCAGCGGTTCGCGTGAACGGCGAAATTCGTCCCGTCCGAAGTTGGGCGCGCTTAACACAGGAAGATACCCTGACGATTGCGTTTGCGGTAATGAATAACAAGCAGAAAGAACGCTTCAAAGAAGAAGCCGAAATTGATGTCGCTTACAGCGTGCAGGGGTTAGGAAGATTTCGCTGCAATATTCATCAGCAGCGGGGAACTGTGGGGTTAGTCTTTCGCATCATCGCCACCGGCCTGAAAACACTAACCGAAATTAATATGCCGAAAGCGCTCGAAATCATCGCCGAAGAACGCCGGGGATTAATTCTGGTGACCGGCGCGACAGGTTCGGGGAAGTCTACGACTTTGGCGGCGCTGATTGATCAAATCAATTCGACGCGCAGCACACATATTATTACCATCGAAGACCCGATTGAATTTCTGCACCGCGATAAAAAATCCTTCATCATTCAACGCGAAATTGATGTAGATGCCGTGAGCTTTCAATCAGCTTTGCGCGGAGCATTGCGGCAAGACCCGGACGTGATTTTAGTAGGAGAAATGCGTGATCTCGAAACCATTGAAACTGCGATGACAGCCGCTGAAACCGGCCATTTGGTGCTGTCAACTTTGCACACTGTAGACGCGACCGAAACCATTCAACGAATTCTCAGCGTCTTCCCGCCGCATCAGCAACAGAATGTGAGATTGCAGTTGGCAAGTGTTTTGCGAGCCGTGATTTCAATGCGATTGGTGCGTTCTGAAGACGGGAAATCCAGAGTTCCGGCAGTCGAAATTTTACGCATGACTGAGACGATTCGTGAATGCGTTTTGAATCCTGAAAAAACCAGGCATATCAGAGCCGCGATTGCCCAGGGACGTTCGCAGTATGGGATGCAAACCTTCGATCAGTCACTCTATGATTTATATAAACAAGGTCTGATTGCCTTTGATGAAGCGATGCATGGCGCGAGCAATCCTGATGATTTTAATTTGCAAGTAAAAGGCGTTTCGTCAAATTCATAGTAAGTGATCAGTGATCAGTGATGAGTGATGAGTTGAAAGACACTCGTTTCTCGTCACTCATCACTTTCCTTTTCTCATTCCTTTTCTCACTTTCCTACAATCCGGTGCGAAGTTTTCGTTAATTTTTGAACTTTGTGAACGAATTTTATCGGCGTTATCTTTTTTGAACACAAAAATGATTTTTGCGTTATAATTTCGTCTCAGAGAAATTCAGCCCTGCCCGGAACGAATTTTTCTTTTCGCCCCTTACCCACGAACATCCCGCCGTGCTTAAGTCTCACACCGACGACAGCCAGGTTCTATTTTTAGTCTAGCCCCAAAAGTATCGCTTTATTAGGAGAACGTTCATGTATTTAAGTCCTCATCTTATTTGTCAGGCTAAAGTGTGTTTGTTTGCGATGATTTTCTTCAGCTTAACTCTCGTCAGTACTTCCGCTCAAACAAGAAATACTTCTATTCAGGTGGCTGCTTACGTTACTTCCGGTGAAGCACAGGATGAAGTGAATCGCCTGAAATCCAGAGGGATGGATGCTTTTTACGTCAAAGCGGAAATTCCTAAAATCGGGACTCGGTATCGTGTCAGAATTGGAAAATATTCCGATGATTCAACCGCGATGCTGGGCGCCGCGAAAGCCTGTGGAAGCGGGGCTTTCTCGCAATTTCTAATTGTCACGGGTGATACCATCAGCTCTTCCAAAACCTGCAACGCCGCCATTAGTTTTGCCAGAAATAATCGCGCCAGAGAAAATTCTTCACAAGTCGCAGTCGCTCCAGCCCCTAAACCTGTTGTGGTAAACGTGCCTGAGCCAAAAATAGCTGCGAATCCGCCGAAGCCTGTGGCTGCACCGATAGAAGTCAAACCTGCTCCACCTGTTCAGGTCGCAGAAGTGAAACCGGAGCCTGCGATTAAAACTGAAGCCGCCATGAACAAGGAAGAGCGTCCAAGAATAATTGTCAAAACGCAATCCAAAGCAACTTCCAATGTGGCGATCCCCGTAACAACTCCGGCTCAACCAGTAAAGCCGATTGCCGGAACTGGGTTTGTGCCGGCGCATACACCGAGCGAGATTGTGACCAGTGCTTATCGGTATGCTGTTTCAATCGCTCCCAAACCAATTTCGTCATTAAATAAAAAGAATGAAATTACTCCCGGGAAAGTTGCGGCTTCCGGTGGCGTCGTGGCACCGATGTTGAATGCGGAGTCGGCTGTCAATAATGTTCGCTGGCAACTCTCTGAAGCAAAAGAAGGTGAACGAAATTTGCGGGCAGTATACTTCAGCGACGCGTGGAATGGTTGGGCTGCGGGTGATGGCGGAACGCTGCTGCATACGATTGACGGCGGCAAAGAATGGAATCCTTTACGCGGGGGAGTGGGAAAAAATTATGATGCGCAGCGAATTTTTTTCATGAATGAAAATCGTGGCTGGATGTTAGGAGAAATGCGCGACAAAGCCAGTAATGAAGCGACTTCCGTGCTGATGGCAACGGAAGACGGCGGACAAATCTGGCAACATATCGCACTGCCGAATGTTACCAGCTTCTTCTTCGTCAATGCGAAAAATGGTTTTGCGGTCGGCAGGAAAGCTACTTTGCTCAAAAGTAATGACGGCGGTCTGCAATGGAAAGCAATTGAAAATCTGACGCCATTAATCAGCGCCGGTTCAGAATCGAATTCGTTGTCCTTCGGGTTCAGCGATGTCTATTTCATGAATAAAGAAGTCGGCTGGGCAATCGGAAATTTTAATGGACGCAACACCTCTGTCGTCGGAGCTTTATTGATGACGACCGACAGCGGAGAAAATTGGCAGCGGATTCCGTTAAGTTTTCAAAACAAAAATAAAAGCACTGGCATGGTGAAAGGCGCGCTTCGTTCGGTACGTTTCAATGACGTCAATAACGGCATTGTCACGGGAGAAATCGAAGAAGGCGGAGAGAATTATTTCATCACGTTGAAGACTCGCGATGGCGGCGAAACCTGGGAGCAGATTCGCGTTCCGGCGGTGGGTTCGCATCATTCACAATTTGTCGATGCGGCACGCGGGTGGACGGCAGCCACAACTGTGCGCGAAAGCTCGGCAGTGGACAAAATTTACGATACAATTTTGCTCCGCACAGAAAACGGCGGCAAATCGTGGGAAACAGATTTTGTTGCCAGGGGAAAACAGGTTCGCAGCATGTTTTTTATCTCGCCGAATCGCGGTTGGGCGGTCGGAGATCAAGGGATGATTTTGCGCTACGAATCTCAATAAAGAAGCTGAAAAAAGCTTCGGTAGCGCAGCCCTTATGAAGCCATCCAAACCGATTAGATTTGTTGTTTTATTTGCCTTTTTCATCAATTCAATCTTCCCCGCGTTCGCCCAAACTCAGCCTGAAAAAACAGTCATTAAGGAAGAAGTGGTCAACGTCACTTCGATTGAAGAGCTGTTGCCTGCCGCCGAAACGGTGATGCTGGCCATCACTTCAGACCTCAGCGGACTCGTGACAAATTTTCATAATCTGGACGGATTGCAGGCGCTCAGAAAACGCCAATCAGCCACTGAGAATAAAAAAAATGTCATCGCTGAACGCCTGAACGAAGCCGAATTGTTTTTGTCTTCCGGCATCAAAGATTCAAAAGTGCTGGACGCCGCGCGCCTGGGCATTGCTTTTTTGATGCCACCGTTACCGAAAGATTTAGAAAATCTTGACGAGAAAACAAAAGCTGAAAAAGTTAAAGAAGCGGACATTTCAAACATGTCGCCGATTATTCTGATCGAGACGCCAAACATTGATTTTGCGAAACAGGCGCGTAAGGATTTTATCGAATTTCATCAGGAATATTTTGCGGAATTGAAACAAACTGAAACTGATAATAATTTTCAAGTGAAGATTGATCATTTTGCGAATGGAAATAATGGAGCCTTGCTGGGGACGACCTACGCGCTCTGTGACTCTGCTTCCATGCAGATTTTACTCAAAAACTACCGCAACCGGGCTATCGAAAAACTCGCTGATGACGTGCAATACAATCAAGCGAAACAGGGAGGTGTTCCGGCCTCTGGTTTGTTCGTGTATGTGAATGGAAAAGTTATTTCTTCAGCACTTTCGAAAATTGCTGATCTCGGAATTGGCGGAGGGCTTTCCAACTTTTTATTGCCCGCTTTGGGTGTGATTAAGACCGCGACTTTAAGTTCAACTTTTGAGTCGAACGGCGTCATTGATAAATTAAATTTGGTGATGTCAGACTCTGAAGAAAATGTTTTTGAAGGCATCATGGGCGGCCCGCGAATAGATTTTAAATCCCCACGTTATTTACCAAAAGGCGCGAATGTGTATTTTTCGCATAGCCTGGATTGGGGAAGTTTTCTCGATAAAATTGTGTTTCCAACGACGATGACTTTCGCGATGGCGCGCGAAAACGAAGCGAAAAATCAAGCCAGAAGACGGGAAAATCCGGCGCAGAAAAAATCCGGAAATGGTGAGCTGTCAGAAGCTGAAGTGAATGAACTGGCAGCAGAACAAAAAGAATTTGCGAAGGAAATAGAAAGTTTTAAAGTCGCGAAACTGGAAGCGCAAAAAAAGAAATATGCCGCGCAGTTAGACCGGGAATTAGGCATCAACTTGCGCGATGAATTAACCCGCGTCGTGGGCAACGAAATCGCTATTGCGTATGACTTTATCAAGAAGCCAGAGGAGCCGGAAAAGAAAGTCGAAGATGATCAGCGCGTGTCGAGTAGCTTTATTAATTCTTCGTTAGCCGCAATGATCGCGGTCAAAGACAAAAACGGCGCGAAGGCTTTATTGCTTAAACTGGTCGCGTATTTATCCGGTAGCTTGGGAGCGATGTTTGGCGCGACGTCAAACGCACTTCCATCCATTCCCGCCGAACAAAAATCCGATGATCAATTAACCCAGGAACGCGAACAGCGGGAAGCAGGGATCAATCTGGCCTATAGTATGCTTCCCAAAGAGACATACAAAAATACGGAACTGCTGAGCATCGGGCCATTTTGTATAGGCTTAAATGATGATTTTTTATTTTTAAGTGAGAGCAAAGAGACCGTCAAAAAAATGATAGAGACGCGAGAATCCGATGAATCGCTGCTGACGGATGCGGATTTCAATGCCGCGATGACGCGTGTTTCCAGCGCCGGACTGACCCGCCTTTATATTTCAAAAGGATATTTTGAAACAATTGGTGGCACGGTCTTAAGCGATTATTTTAAAGCTGCGGATTTAGCTCCGCTTGAGAATAATCAACCGTCGCCGTATAGCTTTCCTGCTACGGTTGTTGCGAATGCCGAGTCGGACAAGAAAAAAATTAAGCTCGAAATGTTCACGCCGATCGGCATCGGAGGCGCAATTCTATTGGGTGTTTTTGGAAGTACGATCAAGGGAAAAGCTGAAGCGAACGAAAATAGCGCAAGGATCATTTTGCGAACATTAGCCAAAGCCGAGACGGCGCATGCGAAAAAATTTAAAACTGGATATGCTGAAGCAGCCGTCGTTTTGAAAAATAGGCGGGCTGGAATTGGGCCGGAAATATTTTCTCAGGAGAGAGAAAATTATCGGTTTAAGTTTTCACTGAAGCCTAACAATAAAGGCTACGAAGCAATTGCGACGCCTGTTAAATATGGACGAAACGGACGCCAGTCATTTTTCGTCAATGAATCCGGTGAGTTAAGAGCCGTGGATAAAAAAGGTGAAACGGCCAACGCCTCTGATCCGTTAGATGAAATGCCAGAGGCAGTCGAAGGTGTCTCAGCAGCGATGGAAGCTGCGCAGGCTGCCGCCTCCGCCGCTAGTGATGCTGAAGGTACGGCTCCCAAGCCTCGACCACGACGAAGAAAAAGATGAAATTATCCACGAAGGTCACGAAGGAACACGAAGGTTAGAAAAGATTTTAAAAGATTGGATTTTTCTATTTTAATTGAATTTTCTTCGTGTTCCTTCGTGAACTTCGGTGCGCCGGGCAAAGCCGGCCTGATCTGGTTGGGTGAAAAGTCCCAACCCTGTAATTGCTCATTTGACAGGTAGCCAAGCGAGCGTGCGACGTCACAGCAATGTGGCCCACGAAGCCTC
>JAYTCQ010000041.1:0-12301 GCA_043736395.1 Blastocatellia bacterium
GGCATTTGTTTGAGGATGTCTTTGACAATTGTCATGGCGATGTTTGGTATACTGTAGATTTTGTCTTCCACAGTGAACCATTTCATCGCCTTTTTTGTGAAGCCCTCTCCTCATTTTTTGTCCGCACTATTGATGTATAGAAAGGGGATTTTTTGCCCGAAAGTGTTCATGCCAAAAAAATATTTTTTAGGAGGGAGTAGAAAGTAGACGGTAGGTGCTGTTGCGAATTTTTTGAACGTCTCAGATGCAAACTACCGTCTACCGTCTACTCCAAATTTAATATTTCATCAGCCAGATGTCGGAATCTATCGTCAAGTGGCAGTAATAAATTGTGCGGCTGTCGCGGGAAATCATAAAATATTCGGCGGTCTCATTCGCCCCAGGAGCAAAAATTTGCTGCGATTTTTTGGTGCGAGTATCGGCGATGAAAATTTTTCCTTCCCGCACAAACAGCAGGCGCTGGCTATCCGGCAGCCAGATCGGAATATCGCCATCATCGGCGATTTTTTCTGTTTCGAGTTGAGCCAGTGCATCCTGATTGCCTTGCCTCCATGCATGCAAGAGTTTTGTGATGTGTTGGGGAGCTGCCATTGTAATTTTAAAAATTAAATTCAAAAAGGGAGTAATTAAAAAATATATCACGACAACTGAATTCGTCTCGAAAATTTTCTGAATTCCTGATACCACTGCTTGTGAATTCGAATGACACTGGCTATCCTCATCAGCGATGAAACCATTAAAAATAGGTATCACAGGCGTCCGCGGCATCGTTGGCGAAACGTTAACGCCGGAATTAATTATTGAATTCGCACAAGCATTCGGAACGTATTTCGATGGCGGAAAAATGTTGGTCGGACGCGATACGCGATCGTCAGGATTGATGGTGCGTTCGGCTGTTATTTCCGGATTAATGGCTTCGGGCTGCGAAGTGATTGATCTGGGAATTTGTCCGACGCCGACGCTGCAATTAGCCGTCGAACATTTGCACGCCAGCGGAGGAATTTCGATTACCGCCGGACACAATCCTGCGGCATGGAATGCGTTAAAATTTATTCGCGGCGATGGTTTGTATTTGAATTCGATGCAGGCCGAAGAGCTGCTGGATATTTATCATCAGGGCGAATTTCGCAAGATGCGACACGATGGAATTCATCCCACGATTGGCACATTTTCCGCCCTCGAAAATCACCTCAACATTTTGAAAAAAACTTTTGATGTCGAAGCCATCAAAGCCAGCAAATTAACGGTGGCAATTGATTGTTGTAACGGAGCCTGTTCGGTTTTTGCTCCGCTTTGGCTGGAAGAATTAGGCTGCAAAGTTCTCGCGTTGAATGACGATCCGTCTGCGGCATTTCCGCATAACCCCGAACCAAAACCGGAGACGATGGCGCAGCTTCGTGCTGTCGTGAAAGCTGGTAAAGCCGACATCGGTTTTGCTCTGGATGCGAACGGTGAACGGTTAGGAATCGTGACCGAATCCGGCGAACCATTGTCGGAAGAATTGACACTTGCGATTGCGACAGAAATTCAACTTTCACAAAAACCTGGCGTAGTCGTCACGCATCTTTCGACTAGTTCATTGATTGAAAAAATTGCCTCTCAACATCAAAGCAAGGTGATTCGGACTCCAGTTGGGCAGGCGTACATTTCTGAAGCGATGCTCGAATATGACGCCGTTATCGGAGGTGAAGGCAACGGAGCAATTGTGTTGCCAAAGGTGCATTGTACGAATGACAGCGCTGCTGCGATTGGCTTGATTTTAGGGCATCTCGCGGCTACCGGCGAGAAAATTTCTGACGTTGTGAAGCGGCTCCCGGAAGTTTTTATGCTCAAACGAAATCTGCAAATTGCACCGCAGTTATTGTTTTCAAAATTGCAAAGCGTGCGAAAAGAATCTGGCGCAAGCGACGCGGTGAATACAGATTTCAGCGATGGAATTAAATTAATTTGGAACGATGGCTGGCTACATTTTAGAGCTTCGAATACTGAATCCATGATTCGAATAATTGCAGAGGCGGATACGGAAACGCGTGCGCATGAATTATTCAATTGGGCATTGGATCGCGTGAAATAATCGTAGCGCAATCCAGCCATGGTTGCGACAGGCTTTGGCACAAAGCCTAATCTATCGCAGCACCGCGATCTTGGAAAAATACTGTAAGCACAGTGGAGGAAACATTTAATTTTTCACGAGTGTTGTGGTGGCGAAATAGATTCGCCTTTTGCAAAGGCGGTCGCAACCATGGCTGGTTACGCTACGGTGGAATTATGGGAATTTATTCACGCAAAATTTTTCCTCACTTGTTGGATTTTGCTTTAGGAAACCCAGCCGCGCAAAAACTCCGGCAGCAAACGTTGGCTCAAGCCACAGGAAGTGTCATCGAAATCGGTTTTGGTACAGGATTAAATCTTCCTTTTTATCCTAAAGAAATTCGACATCTCACCGCCCTCGATTCTGAAGATTTCAGGCCCGAATTAGTAGCTGCGCGAATTACAAAATCCGGCTTGGATGTTGACCGCGTACAGTTGGACGCAGCAGGGAATTTACCGTTCGCAAAAAACATTTTCGACACCGTAGTCAGTACGTGGACGATGTGCTCCATCGCCAATCTTCACGGGGCTTTGCTGGAGATGCGGAGAATTTTGAAGCCATCCGGGAAATTATTATTTTGCGAACATGGTCGCAGCGATGACGCGAAAACTGCGAAGTGGCAAGACCGATTGAATCCCATCCAAAATATCATCGGGTGCGGCTGCCATATTAATCGCCAAATTAGTAATTTAATTACTCAAGCAGGATTTGAAATTGAAGAGCTGGATCGCTTCGTGATGAAGGATTCGCCGCGAATTATGGGTGAAATGTATCGCGGCATCGGAAAGGTACAATAGGCGTCCCCGCCTGTTGATGGCAACATTACAAGTACTTTCAATAAAACTGTAACTTCAAACGTAGGACAGGCGTTGACGCCTATCCTACCTGAGCAAACTTTTTCCCGTCATTTCTTTCGGTTGCTCGACTCCCAAAACTTCTAAAATCGTCGGCGAAATATCTTCGAGTGCGCCACTTGGTCGGAGCGTTCCTTTGTAATCAGCGTCACACAAAATAAACGGTACGGGATTATTCGTATGCGCCGTGTGCGGGCCGCCGGTTTCAGGATCAATCAGCTGTTCGCAGTTGCCGTGATCCGCCGTAATCATCGCGGTTCCGCCCAGGGCTTCAATCGCGCGAATCACTTTTCCTAAACATTCATCAAGAACTTCGACGGCTTTGATTGCGGCGGGCAAATTTCCAGTATGACCAACCATGTCTGCGTTCGCGAAATTGATAATGTACGCGTCAGTTTTATTTTCAGCTAAGGCTTCGCAAATTTTATCGGCGACGATGTATGCCGACATTTCAGGCTGTAAATCGTAAGTCGGAACCCTCGGCGAAGGCACTAAGATGCGGCTTTCATGGTCGAATTGCGCTTCGATGCCACCGTTGAAAAAATAAGTTACGTGCGCGTATTTTTCCGTTTCGGCGATGCGCAAATTTTCTACGCCAGCTTTGGCAAATACGTCCGCGAGAATGTTCGTGAGTGATTGCGGCGCAAACGCAATCGGAGCCGTAAACGTCCGGTCGTATCTTGTGAAGGTAGTGAAGTGCAATGGCGAAATAAATTCCCGCTCAAATCCATCGAACTCTTCCACCGTGAACGCTCTGGTAATTTCGCGAGCACGATCCGCTCTAAAATTAAAGAAAATTACCGAATCATTCGCGCCAATTGTCGCGAGCGGCTTTCCATCTTGGCCAATGATAGCAGTGGGTTCGATGAATTCATCCATCACTCCTGCCGCGTACGATGCTTCGATTCCGGCGATTGGATCTGCGACTAAATTTCCTGCACCCTTCGTCAATAATTTGTAGGCACGCTCTACCCGTTCCCAACGATTGTCACGATCCATGACGTGATAGCGACCGCAAATTGAAGCCACACTACCTACACTAATCTCATTCATTTTGGCCATCAATTCTTCGATGTATCGCTTCGCAGAATTCGGAGCCGTGTCGCGTCCATCAGTGAAGCCATGAACAAAAACCTGCGAAATTCCCTTTAATTTTGCGAGTTTTAGCAACGCATACAAATGTTCCTGAATCGAATGTACGCCGCCATCAGAGACAAGTCCCATCAAATGTAAGGCAGAATTTTTCGCAGCATCCATCGCGGCTACGAGTGCCGGATTAGAATTAAATGTTCCGTCTGCGATCGCCATATCAATACGCGTGATGTCCATTTGGACGACGCGACCCGCGCCCATGTTGAGATGTCCGACTTCAGAATTTCCGAATTGTCCGCAAGGTAATCCTACGCGTTCGCCGGAGCCTTCGATCAATGTATGCTGGTATTTTTTGTAATATTCATCGAGGTTCGGCGTGTTCGCCTGCGCGATGGCGTTGCCTTCAAATTTTTCAGAATGACCAAAACCATCGAGGATGATGAGGGCGACCGGGCGTTTTTTTAAGGTGATGTTTGCCATGAGTTTTAAGAGTTCTAACTATGAATTATTTTGAATCGCGTATTGTAACGTTGAGGTGTGAAGTAGTGCAAATTTTTAGAAAAATAGACCACGGATCAGGCGGATCATGCGGGCTTACGCTGATCTGAAGTGTCAGTAGCCCGACTGTGAAGGAGGGTAGCAGTGGCAACTAACGGGCGATAATCGAGGCAACCCTTGCTTACGCGCGGGCTACTGACACTTCAGAACCGCGTAAACCCGCATGATCCGCCCGATCCGTGGTCTATTTCTTGAAAAGATTTTCTCGTATCTCCGGCAACATTTCATACAACCTATCACCGGGACACTTCGTCCCCGCGCAGACCGTTCCCGCCTTTGATTCATTGGCTTCACGATGGCCAGAAATTGTTGGCAGATTCAGCCGGGTACTCGCGTGAAAACTTTTCCCGTTCGGATCTAAACCAAGTTGCTGACATTTCATTTTGAGCAATGTTTGCAGGCTTGCGATTAACTTTTTACTTGGTTGTGAATCCATATAATTTCCCAGCATCGCGATACCAATCGTCCCCGTATTCGCACAACTGAAATGTGTGCCGACGGAATTGTCCCCGCCCGCTTTGCCTTCGTAAATCACGCCGTTTGGATCAATCAAATAATGGTAGCCGAGATCGCCCCAGCCGTTCGTGAAGGCGTGAAAATTCCAGATGCAGCGCACCATCGCCGGAAAATCTTCAAACGAATTATTGGTTGCCGTGTGATGAATAATCAGATGACGAGCCGGGTTTTGGGCTTTGATTTTTGGTGCAGATTTCCCGTCGGGACAGAACCAGGCATTGCGGTTGACGATGCTTTGATGAGGCTCAGAAAAAAAAGACTTCGGGGTTGCTCCGGGGCTGATGAAGCGAAATTTTATTTCTTTTAAAGTCGGCGCTGAATTACTCTGGTCGCGCTGCATCTCGACTTTGTATTGAACGTATTTTGTTGTGGGCGGAAAGAAAAATAATCCGGCTTTTGTACGCGGATCGCCATCAAGGCTGGAAGCTTGCCAATCGCTCCAATCGCCTTTATTTATTGATGATCGGACGCTGATTTTTAGTTTTGCTTTGGGATTAACATCTGCTTGCCACTTCGCCGAAAGCGCCAGAAACGGCGCAGGATCAACCAACAGCATCGGCAAGTCTTCAGAAATTAAATTTGCTGATTCGGCCCCGGCTTCGATGCTTAATCCTGACGAAGAAGTTTTTAGATTGGATTGTTCAGTACTAGAAATTCCCTTGGTAAAATCAAAATTTAATTCTTCTTGTCGCACCGTGGGAGGCAGATTACTTTCGAAAGTTGGAGCAATCGTTGGCGCAATCGTAGCTTCGATAATCGGCGGATTTTTTTTTGTTTCTGGCGGACGTTTACACGCTGTCAGAAAAATCAGGCAGATCAGCAATCCAATGAATGTTTTAGACATAACGTGAGAAATATATCACAACAAATAATTTAGGTTGACGCCGAAGCTAAATTGCATAGACTTTGCAGCGACAGCCCTGAATGATTGGAAACAAATTATGAATTATCCACTGGAATTTTCTTTTAAATTGCTGGCGCTTTCTTCCCAAATTTACGTCCGTGATAACACCGGAAGGCTGACCTGCTACGTCAAGCAGAAGATGTTCAAATTGAAAGAATCCATCACGGTCTTTGCCGATGAAGCGCAGCAGCAACCGCTCTATAAAATTGACGCTGACCGGATGATTGATTGGTCTGCGAAGTATAATTTTTCGGATACGCAAGGCAATCGCGGCGGTTCAATCAAGCGGCAGGGAATGCGTTCGCTGTGGAGCGCGCATTACGACATTAGCGTTGGCGATACCCCTACGTTTACAGTACGTGAAGCGAATCCGTGGATCAAAATAGTAGACGCGGTCATCGGCGAGCTTCCGATTATTGGCATGTTCACCGGCTATTTATTTCATCCGGCGTACATCGTCACACGCTACAACGGACAGGAAGTTATGCGCATCGAAAAGCAACCCGCGTTCTTCGAGGGAAAATTCAGAATTGATCGTTTGGCAGAATTGAACGAACAGGAAGAATTGTGCTGTGTGCTGGGGTTGATGATGCTGGTTTTGTTGGAACGGGCGAGAGGGTAATTGAATTGTACGGAGAACTGTTAGTTCGCGGAACTGATTGAACTAACAGTTCAATCTACATTTTTAAACCTTCTTTTCCTCAGAACCGAGTGCCCCATATTTCCGTAATTGTGGCCAAATAAACGAGACAACTGCGACGACCAGAATTGTAGCCAATCCGCCACCGACGACAGAAACCTCCGTTCCGAAATACTCCGCCGTTACGCCTGATTCGTATCCGCCGAGTTCGTTCGACGTGCCGATAAATAATCCATTCACGGCGGAAACTCTGCCACGCATGGAATCAGGCGTGAGCAATTGTACCAGCGTATGGCGAATGATGACGCTGATATTATCGAAGGCTCCGATCAGTACCAGCATTGCCATCGAGAGCCAGAATGAGCGCGAAAATCCGAAAATTATCGTCGCAATTCCGAAGCCGGAAACCGCCAGTAATAAAGTTTTTCCAGCGCGTTGCATTGGCGGGCGATGCGCGAGAAACAGCGACATCAACACGGCTCCAACGGAAGGCGCGGCGCGCATCCATCCAAGTCCGGTTGGGCCAACGGCTAAAATATCTTTAGCAAAAATTGGGAGCAGTGTGACGGCTCCGCCAAGCAGGACAGCGAATAAATCCAGTGTAATCGTTCCCAGAATTATTTTTGATCGCCAAACGAATTTTAAGCCAACAAGGAATTCATGAAAGTTGAGTGGCGTACCATTGTGGGTAGGTTTGTTGATTTTGATGCCTGCTAATAAAAGCAGATAAACAAAGGCGACGGTGGCGATGATGGCGTAGACCCAGGTTGGTTTGCCGAGCCACGCAATCATCAATCCACCCAGCGCAGGCCCCGTGATCGTTGCGATTTCAAATGAATTGCTACCCCAGGCGACGGCATTCGCAAAAATTTCTCGTGGGACAATTTGAGTGATTAAGGCTGAACGCGCCGGGCCTTGAAAAGCGCGTGCGAGTCCATTCAAAAACAAACATCCGTAAATTAATTTGATAGAACCCTGATGCCACGAAATCCAAAATAAAGCGCCACCGACGAAGGTGCTGAGCGCCAGAGTACAAAGCAGGATTTTCTTGCGATTCAAACGATCGGCTAATTGTCCGGCGGGTAATGTGAAAAATAAAATTGGCAAATACTGCGCAATTGCGATATTTGCGAGGCTGAGCTTCGATCCGGTTCGTTCGTAAATTTCCCAAGCAACGGCGAGCGTCAGCAATTGATGCCCGATGATGCCGAGCATATTTCCGACAAAATATTTCCGATAATCTGGTAGCCGAAAAACTGCGTACGCGCCTGATTGAGAATTATCTGAGGATGTCATCGGTGGGATTCTCCACGAACGACGATAGGAAATTTCATGATAAAAACTTTGCTATGATTCATGTTCGCTAATAGCAGCGAACATGAATCATAGCAAACAAGAGGATAATTTGGCAGGTCGAGAAGTGACGTTTATTGAATATGAATTTTTACAGCGTTGGAAATTTTTCCGTCAATGGTGAGGTCAACAGTTGTTTCACTTTTGCCAATTAACGAGCGCGGAATTTGCAGATTGATCTGATCTACGCCTTCATAAAATCCTTGTGCTCCGGCGTATGCAACATTCGTTTTGACTCCGCCAATCGTAGCGGAAACCGTTGAGCGATTGCGAATGCCCGTGCCGTATAAAATCAAATAAACCTGATCGGTCGCGGCTCCTTGCTCCGCGCCTAAATTTAGTGGAACGGCGACGAATTTATTTTGCGTCGTGTCGTATCTAACGATGGGTTCGTTAATTTGTGCGCCGTTGGCTTTGACGCGCGTCACGTTCGCGGCGGCGAAGCCTGCTCCGCTGGAATCCGCTGAAAATAATCCGGGCGCAGTGGCGGCGACCACGATGGATTGTTTGGAAGTTAACCCGTCGCTGCTGATGATCGTGACCGTAGCTTGTCCCGGTGCGACATCTTTGGGAATTAAATAATTCACCTGCGTCGGAGAAACATAAAACAGCGAAGCCAATTTTTCGACGCCCGTACTGTCTTTGATTTTGACAACTGTACCACCAAGATTTTTTGGTAGCGGCAATTCATCTGCGATGAAAACTCCGAGAGCTAAATTTTTTCCAAATGCCGAAGCGATGCCTTCTGTCGCTAAACCGTCAGCGCGGTAATGTGCGGCGGAGACATTGACGTTAGCGCCGAACAAAGGATCGTTTACAGTAGCGAATAAATTTTCATCACTGGTCGTGGCAGTTTTTGCTGCTGCGACTAACGTCGTAACTTCAGTAATCAAGGCATTATTTTGTGCGGTTCGCGTTGGTTCAAAAAAGTCGAAAAATTCCTTCATCGAAGTCAGCGTAATGCCTGGTGTTGTGAATGTTCCGCCACGTCTTTGTAATTGTGCGCGCATTAAATACAGGCTCATCCGAAATGAATTGCCCATTAATGTTTTGTGTAATTCGATCTGTTCAGGATTCAGCTTGCTTGTTCCATTGGCTTCAATGAAATTTCCTTGTCGTAACATGGCGCGTCCGTAGCCTACTGTATAAGAAAAAGTGCCATCGAAAAATTGCGTCAATTCACCTTTGGCATTGCGAGAATCTGAAGGACTGTCTTGATCAAATCCCGATGAAACCAGGCGTGTAATGGACATAAAATCGTTATGCACGAACATCTTGTTTTCATAAAGGTTTGCGGTCAGGTATTCGCCCACCAGCGTGGAGTTACTGCCGTTAATGCGGCGTAAGCCGGGGTCTAACGTGAAGCCTAACCAGAACCACGGCATTCGGATGGCGGTTTGCATTGTCTCACCCGTCAATACTGGATCAATGCGATTTACAATTCGATCAGGATATTTAAGGTTCGTGAGATTTGTGCGCGCATTGATTGAACCATTGTCCAACATTACACGTGCGAAATCACCGACCTCCCACCATGGATTAGGGAGCCATTTTTTCGTGCTAATTGGTAAGCCTGCGGCGCGATATGCAAAGGCGGTATGCCCGCGTACGATGCTTGTTGAGGTTGGTAAATATTTTTCGCGAAGTAAATGCTGACCGATCAAATGCGAGCGCATCCGGTCTCGTTCAAAAAAATCCACATAATAGCTGGTGGCAAATTGTGGAGCGGTCAAAGTTACAACAGCGTCATACATTGCCCAGAAATTCTTTTCGCTGGGATCAGCAATATATTTGTCCTGTAATGCCAACCACTCGGCTTCTTTGGCTGCGATAGGCAAACGCGAAATGTCGGGAATCCATTCATTCATGTTGCCACGTTGGACGCCGTGAAAATGATCTTCTGACCAGCGCGGATATTCGATGCCAATAGGCAAGCCGCGCAAATTGATCGCCATTAATTCGCGTGCTGCAAGAATAGCTTTTTCTTCGGAATCAATCGGATCGCCCATTAAAGTTGGGATTTTTGATTTTAGACTTCGTCCGAAAGCAATGTCACGTTCTGCCGGATTTGCTCCTACCAGAACCTTTCCGCCAGGTTGAAACGGACGATCATTGACGGGATCAAGGAGTTTGGTGATTTTGAATTTGCGACGATTGAGCTGGACCAGATTCACAATTGCATCCGCTTCGGCAGCAGTAGCGCCATCACCAGTTGCACGGCGGCGAAGATTTTCATCGCTGATGTTTATAACCGATAAATCAAACGCATCAGGACTGTGACAAGTGTTACACGATCCAATTTCACGCGGTGCGCGCCACGCCTGTAGTCCAACTTTCAAGATGTTTGCGTCGTCATTCGCTTGTCCGAAAATAGAGAGAATTCCGAATAGAGAAATAATAATTATGATGAGAATTTTTTTAGCAATTGTACGATTCATGATCCCTATCCAATGAAAAATTACAGACAAATAGATTATCGAAGCGCGTACAGGTAAGCCTGTGATTTGGATAGCAGCAAGGAAGTTATCGCCAACAAATGTGGAGAAATTATGATAATCGAAATTTTTTCTGGAAAGTGGGGAGATTTACATCTGAACAAAAATTAGTTCTGTTGACCCAGCACTAAAACCTGATCGGTAAAATTCTCGAAGCTGTCATCGTGACTGATGATAAAGAGTTGATTGAATCCGGTGATTCGACCGATTTGTTGCGCTAAATTTTTGCGGCGATCCTCGTCCATATTGGTTGTCGGTTCATCGAAGAAAGCAAGTCCCAAATTATTTGAAAATTCACGCAACAAAGCGAGGCGGACGGCTAAGGCGGCGGCCATTTGTTCTCCGCCTGAAAGGTTCGAAAAGGGGCGATAATAGCCGCGCTCTTCTAAATTTATTTCGTAGTCGTTGCTCCATTTCAAAGTGCAATCGAAGCTGCCCGTGATTTCGCGGTAGAGCTGATTGGCTTCAATGGAAACTGAAACGAGATAAGCCTCGGTGATAAACGGAGCAGCCTTTTGCAAGGTGTCGCGGATGAATTCTGTCGTCGTTTTGATCTCAACAAGTTTCGCCTGCGCGGCTAGTTGTTCGGTGCGTCGTCCCCGCACTTCGTTTAAGTAATTAAGCTGAAATTCAAGTTTCGAAAACTGCTCGCGCGTATGTTCAAGTTGAGTAGCGATCTGCGTCGCGCGCTCGCGCAAAACATTAAATTGATGCAGAATTTGCTGATGTTCGCCGGCCTGATATTTTTCTTCCAGGGCGACCTGTTGGGCGGTTGCCGCATTCAATGACGATTCGATTTGGGTTAATTCTTCGGCCATCGCCCGGGCTTCGGATTCTCTCGCAGTGACAGTGACGGCAATTTTTTCATTGGCGATGTAGGCTTGATACGCCGCTTCGCTGACAATTTTTAAGGCAGTTGTTTCGGTTAAGATTTTTTCGAGTGAGGCGAAGGATTCCAGCTCAAGCTTAATCTCGTCGAGTTGCGCTGAAATGGTCGTTGCCTGGGCTTCGGATTTTGCTATCGCGTTTTGCCACTCAGCGGTTCGCTTGATGGTTTGTTCGAGCGCATTGACGCGGGCGCGGGGATTTCCCAGCGCTTCAATCTGGGTTTCAGTTTCTTTGAGTAAAGCTTCAGAATCACCAATGATTTCCAATTTTTTAGTTAATTCTTCCTGCTCCGATTTTTTTACTTTGCCTTCTTCACCGAGCGCGTCTAATTCGCGCTGCAAGACTTCAGCTTGAGAAACCAGCCGCTGTGCTTCACGAGATTTTTTTAAGGTTGCGGTGTTTTCAATCAGCGAATTTTCAAGTTGAGAAATCTCCAACTGGCGTGTTTGCACTCCACTTTGAAACCGAGTGTCGAGGGTTTCTCCCTGTTTCAGATTCAGGCATTTTTCAGAAATTAATGGACAGATTCCGCCACTGGCTAAAGCCGTGATCATTTCTTTGTCGCGCCTGACTTCGGCGCGCAGTTGTGCCAGTGTTTGCGTGATGGTTTGGGAATCTTCTTCAAGGATGTGAGCGCGTTGGGCTAATTCATGATGCTGCTCAATGGCTTTCAGTTGAGTTTGCAATTCCTGATAACGCTCGCGTAATTTTCGCAGTTCATTATCAAGAACTCCGACTGCTTTTCTGAGGCCCGAAGCTTCGCCGCGACTTTCCCGAAGTGCAGCAATTTTTTGTTCGAGCGTTTGCTGCATTTCAGCTTTTGGCAACAGGGAAGCAAGTTCTTCGCTAGCCTGTTCGGCCTCGTGCAGACGCGCTGTCGCACTTTCAATCTGTGCTTTTGTACTGATT
>JAYTCQ010000042.1:0-29018 GCA_043736395.1 Blastocatellia bacterium
AACCCTTCCCCTAATGTCATCACCCGATCCAAAATTTAACGCTTCCGGTAAACATAAAGCCGTTCGCAAAATGTTTTCTGAAATTGCGCCGACGTATGATCGGCTGAACCATTTGCTGTCAGGAAATATAGATAAGCAATGGCGAAAATTCACAGTGAAGCAGGTGCGCGAAATTCTGGCGCGTCCTTCAGCAACGGTGCTTGATTTATGTTGCGGCACGGGCGATCTGACAATTGAATTGGCCAAAGCTGCGCCTCATGCGCATATCATCGGCTGTGATTTCTGCTTTCCGATGCTGGCGCTTGCTCCCGCTAAAACTGCCCCAGTCAAACCACTTTTTATTGAAGGTGATGCCTTGGATTTACCGTTTGCGGATCACAGTTTTGATCTGGTCACAAATGCTTTTGGATTGAGAAACCTGGAAAGTGTTGAGCGCGGTCTGAAAGAAATTTTCCGTGTTTTAAAGCCTGGCGGACAAGTCGCCATACTTGAATTTTCGCATCCGGTCGTTCCACTTCTGGATCACGTCTTCGGATATTATTTTTCAAAAATACTTCCTCGCATCGGAGCACTGGTGTCTGGTTCTAAACATGCGTATACTTATTTACCGAATTCGGTCAGCTATTTCCCTAACCAAAAACATCTAGCTGAAATTATGGAGAGTATCGGACTCCGCGAAGTGCGTTATCATAATCTTCTGGCTGGAATCGCCGCTTTACATATCGGGACTCGGTAGTAGCGACATTAGGATAAAAATATAATTACTTTGGTTCCGTCATGGACTACAATTTCAGCCCTGAGTTCAGCTTCCCCTTGAGCTAACGCTGCAATTTTTGTCCCCCGATAAAATGTACGGATGAGCACGACAATGATTTCACCTCTCAAATTTTTTACTGATAATTTTAATCTCACTCTTTCTGACATTGAGAATTTGCTTTCCGCAGCTCTGTCTCGCGGGGGCGATTATGCAGATTTGTATTTTGAGTATTCGGTCCTCAGCAATTTAAGCCTGGAAGAACAGCTTATTAAATCGGCGAACCGGGCTATCTCTCAGGGAGTTGGCGTTCGCGTTCTTTCAGGGGAAAGAACCGGCTATGCCTACTGCGATGAAATTGATGTCAGCGCGATTCGAACGGCAGCTTCAACCGCCGCGCATATTGCGCAAAGCGCCGCTTATTCTGCGCCAATAAAAGTCACGAATCGCCAACCATCACGCAATCTTTATGATGTAACCACGCCGCTCCGCGACGAGCCGCTGGAACGAAAAATTGCTTTATTAAATCGCGCCGACAGTGCTGCCCGATCTTTTGATAGGCGCATTCGTGAGGTTCAGGCTTCCATCGTTGATGAATATAAAATTATTCTCATCGCGACCTCGGATGGATTGCTCGTCGGAGACGTCCAGCCGCTGATGCGGATGAATATTAATTGTATTGCCGACGATGATGGAAATTTACAATCCGGTCGGATGGGCGGCGGTGGTCGCGATAGTCTGGAATTTTTTGATCAGAAATTTTCACCGGAATTTTTTGCGAATGAGGCTGCCAGGCAAGCCATCCTGCAACTCGAAGCGGTCGACGCTCCAGCCGGAACCAACGAAGTCGTTTTAGGCCCGGGCTGGCCTGGCATTCTTTTACACGAAGCCATCGGACACGGTCTGGAAGCTGATTTCAACCGCAAAGGGACTTCAGCATTTAGCGGGATGATCGGCCAAAAAGTTGCCAGTGAACTTTGCACAATTGTCGACGATGGAACAATTGACGCCCGACGGGGGTCTATTAATATTGACGATGAAGGAAATCCTTCTTCGCGGACAGTCCTCATCGAAAATGGTATTTTGCGTGGTTATTTGCAGGATCATTTAAGTTCAAAATTAACGGGAGCCGCGCTGACGGGAAATGGTCGCCGCGAAAGTTATCAATCGTTGCCGATGCCGCGCATGACAAATACCTTTATGCTGAGCGGACAGGATGATCCTGAAAGCATTATCAAATCAGTGAAGCGCGGGCTTTACGCCGTTAACTTCGGGGGCGGTCAGGTAGACATCACCAATGGCAAGTTTGTTTTTTCTACCAGCGAAGCTTATTTAATCGAAGACGGCAAAGTCACCGCTCCTGTGAAGGGCGCTACGCTCATCGGACACGGGCCCACAGCCTTGACCAAAGTCACTGCCGTTGGTCACGATCTGGGGTTGGATAAAGGAGTTGGATTATGCGGCAAAAATGGTCAATCGGTTCCGGTTGGAGTAGGTCTGCCAACGATTAAGATTTCCGAAATGACGGTTGGTGGAACAAAAGGATAGGATTCGTTCACAATGGAAATTACCACTGAATTGCTCTCGGAAATGGTTAGTTCGGCGTTGAAGCGTGGTGCGACTGAAGCCGAGGCTATTGCTCTTGAATCAACAGAATTTTCAGTCGAAGTCAGATTAGGCGAAGTGGAAACGCTTCAGGAATCTGCTTCACGAGGGATTGGGTTACGCGTCATTTACGAAGGTCGTCAGGCGTCAGCTTCGACTTCTGATACCCACGCCGAATCAATTGAAAGGCTCGTGGCCGAAGCGGTCGAAATGGCGCGCCATACTTCCCCAGACGAAGCTTCTGTGTTGCCCTCACGGGTAGAATTTTCCAGCTCCTCAAATCCTGATTTGCAACTTTTCGACGAAGCCGTTGCCAGCTTGTCAACTGAGCAAAAAATCGAGATGGCAAGAATCTGTGAAAATGCCGCGTTAACCTTCGATCCACGAATGACGAATTCAGAGGGTGGCAGTTGCTCCACGACTTTAGGAAGAATGCTGCTGGTTACCAGTTCGGGATTTCAGGGTGAATATCATGGCAGTAATTGTGGACTATTAGCCGCCCCAATTGCGACCACCGAGAATCAAATGCAACAAGCATTCTGGGGCGAATCACAGCGCTGGCTGAATAAATTGACTTCGCCTGAAGCCATCGGGCGCGAAGCTGCTCATCGCGCACTACGCAAGCTCGGAGCACGCAAGGTTTCGACGCAGGAAGTGCCGATCGTCTTTGATGCGCCGATGGGAGGAGAATTACTTAGGAATTTCTTCGAAGCGGTTTCCGGTGAATCGGTGTTCCGCCGTTCTTCTTTTTTAGTCGGCAAATTAAACGAATCAATCGCAGCGTCTGCCTTAACAATTATTGATGACGGCACTTTACCGGGAGCAGTTGGATCACGTCCTTTTGACGGTGAAGGCTTACCGACGCGCCGTAACGTTGTCGTCGAAGATGGAGTGCTTCGCAGTTATTTGCTCAATTCCTATACAGCACGAAAGCTTGGTTTAAATTCGACCGCTAATGCGATGCGTGGACTGACCGGAGCGCCTGGAGTCGGCGTCAATAATTTTTATATCGAAGCCGGAAAAACTACACCTGAAGAAATGATTGCTTCGGTGAAAAATGGATTTTTCGTGACTGAATTAATAGGGTTCGGCTTTAATCCCGTCACTGGAGATTATTCGCGCGGCGCATCAGGAATCTGGATTGAAGACGGAAAACTCACACATCCCGTTGAAGAAATCACCATCGCAGGAAATTTTCGCGAGATGCTACAGGGCATTGAAATGATTGGCAATGATTTATATTTTCGCAGTAATATTGCTGCACCGACTTTGAAGGTCAACAAAATGATGGTGAGCGGAAATTAATCTGATAGGTCTTTGGATTTTGGTTTTAGGTCTTTGCCAGAGCTGAAGAAAGTAGCAAGCCTAAAGACTAAACCCTTGTCCGTTTTAAAATTATGTTTGATGCTGAAACCCCACAAATGAAAGAAGACCGCCGCTCCAGAATATACTTAATTCTGGGAGGAATCGGCGCACTCGCATTAGCTGTTACGATTATCTTTTTAGCCTCTAAATTTCGCCAACCTGCCAGCCTCCCGTCGGCTACGGCGCTGCCTGGCGGACAACAATTACGCCTTTCTGACGCGCACCGCAAAGGTAATCCTGAGTTCGATACCTATCACGCGAAAGTCGTCATTGAAGATGTTGAAAAACGAGCTTCCCAAAATGCGATGGGCATGACGCAGATGATTTTGTTAGGAAAATTAACGAATAAAGGTGACCGCACATTGTCAGCTCTTGAACTTGAACTTAAAGCCACGAGCTATGCGGAACCAGGTAAAGTTTTAGCTATTAACACAAGTGCGCCAATTCCGCGCGTCAGAAAAGAACCACTCAAACCAGGTGAATCAATGCGCATCACCATGAAATTAGACCTGCCTTCGACGATCACCGAAGATGATGTTTCAGACATTGTGCCGGAAGTCAGCGCATTAATTTTTCAATAAAAAAATGTCCAACAAACTGAAGTTTGTTTGACAAATCACTAAAATGGAATCTCCTCTGCCTTCTCTGCCTTTATCGCCGCCATTTTCTTAAATCTTTCTTTCAGCATTCCAATTCGCAATCCGCTATTCGGATGACCACCTACCAGTTTTTCAAGATTTTGCAAATACTGCGGCCCGAACATAGCGCGTAGCTCCGGGACAAAATCTCCAACTTTAGCCCAGATCGCGAAGAATTCTCCATTCGTATCGTAAAACAAGGAAGTGTCTATCGTCCCGTGATTCACCAGCGAAGCCGCCATATCCCAGTAACTGGTCGTCTGACGGTACCACGCGCTTTTCTGTGGGTCAGACATCACCATATCCATAATTTCCTGGGCGCTGGTCGGCATAAAATCCGGGCCTGTAAAAAAACTTCGCGCCTTGCGCATCACGTCTTCGCGGCGCATTTCATAAAGCTGTAAAATTAATTTCGCGTCTTCTGCTGTAGCCATTTTTTCTCCTTTGAATATTGATTTATTCACGAAGGACACCAAGACACACGAAGATGTATCGAAAGAAAAGTAATACAACAGAATCGAAAAAATAGCTTACTTAAGCTGTCATATCTTTTGCCTTCACTTCGGGTTCCTGACCTTCTTGGATAAATCTGAAAATTTAACTTTTTAGTTTCTCAACTTCTGCCGTCAGTGCCGGGACGATTTCAAATAAATCTCCCACAATTCCATAATCTGCAATTTCAAAAATTGGAGCATCCGGGTCTTTGTTAATTGCCACAATCGTACGCGAACCTTTCATTCCAACCAGATGCTGGATCGCTCCTGAGATGCCAATTGCCAGATAAAGTTTCGGCGCGACCGTTTGCCCGGAAGAGCCAACCTGACGATCCATCGGCAGCCAATCGTTGTCGCAAATCGGACGCGAAGCGGCGAGTTCTCCGCCCATTGCCGTCGCCAGTTTTTGCACAATTTCAATATTCTTCTGCTCTTTGATACCACGTCCGACCGAAACAATTATCGGAGCTTGTGACAAATCTACCGCCGCCTTCGCTTCTTGAAATCGTGCTTCAGGAACTTGCCGAATCTGATCGCTGTTCAAGTTAATCGCCAACGGAACGATTTCCGCATTTCCGGCTTCGCATTCATCGCCACGAAATGATCCCAACTGAAAGCTCACAAAATGTGGAGCGTCTCCCACGGGGACTACATCGGCAGCCAATTTGCCTTGAAAAATTTGACGCGTAAAAACAGGCGCATCATCCTCAATTTTGTAACCAATGCAATCACTGATTAAGGCACGTCGCAAACTTGCCGCCAGCTTCGGCGCAAAATCTCTAACTTGATAAGTATGCGCCATTAATACAAGTGATGGTTGAAGTTGCTCCGTAACTTGCCGTAGTGTCAGCGCATAACCGTCCGCCGTATACGAAGCAATATTTTCAGCTTCGACAACATAGAGGCGATGAATATTTTTTGAAGCAATTTCCGCTGCCAGCGAATTTATATTTTGCCCGATCACAACCGCAGAAATTTCCTGCTTCAGTTCAGTGCCAATTAATTGCGCGGCACGCAGGGCTTCCCACGAAGAGCGATTCATAACGCCTTCAAAATGTTCAATGAGTACGAGAATATTTGACATAAACAGGTTCGCAGTTCGCAGTGAAAAAAGTTCGCAGAAATATTGCGAACTTCCCTACTGATTTTCCTTCACTTCTTCCGCAATATTACTTAGCCGCTCAGAAGTCGTACGGACTTCCGCGGCGGCTTTGTTTAGCTCCGTACTGAGCGAGCGTAAAAATAAACTTAGATGATCGCGCATTAACATTGTTTCATCATCATATGTTTGATGCTCCCGCGCTTTGCCATCAGAAATTTCGATGGCGCCAAACGTTCCATCGTATTGCTTAAAGAACGCGCGTGCCTGTGTTCGCGCCCGTTTCAGCAATTCTTCTGGATGGAGTTGTTCGCTCATGATGTCGTTGTTATGCTACCGAATATAAAAAACTAATTCTCCGCATTTAGAGATACTTTGTATAAACTGTTTTTTCTACGCCAGCGAGAAAACAAATATCCAAGCCAGGTAAATAGCGGGACATTAAAAGATAACCACCAAAGAGGAGATGTCCCAGTACCGCAGACGCTTATATCACCTTGAGGGCAGTAGAAATATTTCCAAAGGCTAAACGGCCATCTGCTGAGCTGCCCTAACCAAAATACAAACGTAGAAAGAAAGGGAATTTCTGCCAACAAAAAAAGTATTCCCAGATAGATGCAGAACAACAAAACGCCGCTGAAAATAGCCTCAAACAATAAGTATAAAAAGGTCAGGGATTTATTACGATGCCAATTTGCGATTCTCATTTTTCAAATTATAAGACCCTGACTTCGTTTCTAAGTTTATCAACCAAAGTCGCCGCCGCCTCTGCTGCTGATCCTTCAATCATAACTGTTTGTTTGGCTTTCGCTGGAATATAAACACGCTTGATTTGCTGTTTCGGCGCAAGCGTTGCAGCGTCAATATTCAAGTCTTCTGCCTTCAACTTTTTCACTTCTTTTTTCTTCGCTCCCATGATGCCTTTCAGCGTCGCGTAGCGCAGCGTGTTAATACCCGATTGAATTGAAAGCACAGCAGGAATTGGCATCCTGACATATTGAAAATAGCCCGCTTCCAATTCGCGTTTGACCTTGATCGTTTCGCCTTCGCTCAGAATTTCCATGACAATCGTAGCGTGTGGTAAGCCCAATAATTCTGCGGCAATAACTCCGGTTTGTGCAAAGCCTTTGTCGTCCGATTGCAATCCGGTCAGCAACAAATCAAAGCTTTCAACTTGCGCAGCAGCAGCAATCACTGAAGCAGTAGCAAAGGCATCCAGCCCTTCAAACACCACATCTTCAAGATGCAAAGCACGGTCTGCACCACGTGCCAAAGCTTCCATAATGACGCTTTGAATCCGCGCCGGGCCAAGCGATAACGCAATGACTTCACCGCCATTTTTTTCTTTGAGTTGCAAAGCAGCTTCCAGCGCATACGCGTCGGATTCATTAATTTCGTACGTCAAATCTTTTTCCTGAATCCAGGTGGAGGATTCATTCAGACGCAAAATCGAATCGTTTTTTGGAACCTGTTTGAGACAAACAATAATTTTCATAGGAAATTATTTACCTTTTTCAATGCCGCTGATCGAATCTGCCAATGCCGCTTTGAGCGTATCAAGGCATTCGTATTGCTGGATTTCGCGCAGTGCTGGTAACGCAGTCGGATTCTCAATTTTCCCCAAAGCCCGCACGCTGGCAATGCGCACCCGAATCGCTTTATCTTTGAGCAGCTGGATCAAATATTGCACAATTGCATCATCAGCCTGCGTTTTGCGAAGTTCTTTTCCGATCGCCCCTAAACACACGACAGCGGCCACACGAACGGCCAGATGTTCACCGTACTGGCTGTGCTTCATCGCCAAATCTACCGCACGATTTTCCTTCTTAAATTTGAACGAATGAAAGACTGAACATCGTACAACTTCCTGCCAGGAGTGAATTTTTAATCCACTGGAAATAATATCATAATTTCCACGATCTTCGCCGCTGAGGTTTCCGAGCGCGCGAATCGTCGTGACCAGCACAAAATAGCTCTGTTCATTGGTCAATACATTTTGGAAAAAATGAATAATTTTTTCTTCGCTTTTTCCCTTGCCTAAACCCCAGATGCAAGCCCGGCGAACGCTTGCGTCGCGGCTCAATTCATAAGTATCCATTAAGGCTTTTTGCGCTTCGCTGTTACCGATTTCACCCAATGAAATCGCGGCTGCCATCTTCACCGGATAAAATTCGTCACGGCTCAAAACATCAATTAAAGCTGGTGTGACGGCCTCGTCAACCTTCAGATTTGCCAGTTCGCGAGCAGCTCTGGCGCGGCCCAGAAAATCTTCATCGTGCCTGAGCTGAAACAATAATTCTGACACGGATTTTGGAAAGCGCATCAGCTTAAACGTCCGGTGCCATTTATCGAAGACCACCATTTTCGGCTTCGTTTCACAGGGGAAATAAAACTCCTGTTCGTTTTTCTCAATCCAGACATGAAGACTTTGGCGAGCCAGCGATTCAATGACTTCATTCGACTCTTCATGAACAATTTCTATTTCTGCCGGAAAGCGAAACGCCTCTACCGCCTCATCATTTTCATCCGCCTTTTGCACCTGCTTCACTTGCAAGCGAAGCATTTTTTGAGCGGCCTGCCATTCATATTCAACTTCGATTTCAGGATAGCCTTCGCTGTAAATCCATTGGTCAAAAAACCACTGTAAATTTTTGCCGGTGACCTCTTCAATCGCGACTTTGAAGTCGTTGGTTTCCACGACCCCAAAAGCGAATTTCCCGGCATATCGTGCCATCGAGCGGAAGAAATCTTCGTCACCTAAAATGTGTCGCAGCATTGCCAACACGCACGAGCCTTTTTCGTAGGCGTGACGATCCATCAGCTCTTCTGAGTAACGATAATGATCGTGAAAAATCGGACGACGATGTGAAGAAATATCTTCATGCAAATACGTCAGAAAGTCCTGAAACATTGACCATCGCGCTTCATCGTGGCCACGCGTTTTTTCACGCCAGAGGAATTCCGAATAGGTCGCAAAACTTTCATTCAACCAGATTTCCGTCCAATGTTTGCACGTCACCAAATCGCCCCACCAATGATGCGCCAACTCATGCGCCACAATATCTTCGTAGTTCAAATCGAGTTCCGCGCGCGCGTCCAGCAAACACCGATCCGTCATCGTCGTGGCGGAAGTGTTTTCCATCGCGCCGAATAAAAAATCCTCGACGAGGATTTGTGAATACTTCGCGAACGGGTATGGATAACCAAATTTGCCCGCAAAAAACTCAATCATCTGCGGAGTTTTCTCGAATAATTTTTTGCCCGCTTCGGCGCGATCAGCGTAGACATAATATTCAACGGGCAATCCATTCACGCGTTCCTGAATCGCCTGATATTCTCCCACGACGACCGTGACCAGATACGCCGGATGCGGTTGATCTTGTCGCCAATGATATGTTTTGGTACGTGCTTCACTGTTTGCCGAAGTCTTTAATAAAGCTCCATTCGAGAGCGCAAAATATTTTTCATCCACCGTCGCAATCAGTTCCGTAGTCATTTTCTGATGCGGTGTATCAACACACGGAAACCACCAATGCGCATCCTCAGTTTGCCCTTGCGACCAAATTTGATGCGGCTTTCCTGCGTATTCACCATCCGGTTTGACAAAAAATAATCCCTTGCGTGGACGACAAAAATAAGTAATTTCTAGCATCACTTCTTCGTCGCGTTGCGCGGCAGTTGGCAATTCAATCGTTAGTTTTTCAAGGTGAGTTTCATAAGATAAATCCTGAGGAGATTTACCGAGCGGCTTCAATGGGGAATTGTCCGGTTCCGGCTGCGTAAAGATGCGGCGCACCTTGCGGATGCTCATTTCTGCGATATCCAGCGTAATTTTCTGGCAGCCATTCGAGTAGGGTGAAAGTGTGATCGTGACCGTGCCACTAACACTTTGATCATTTAGATCAAAATTCAAATCAAGCTTTAAATGGTGAAGTCTGTATTCGCGATCTGGCACACAGCGAAATTCGCCTGGAAGTTTTTCACGCTCGACTGTTAACATCGAAGCGTAAATATCGACATCCGCCCATTGACGTGGATCGAGCAAGGCAGGGTGAATTAGTGAATCATTGATTGGCGCTTTGGAACTCATAGCGCAGTAGTTTCAAGGTTCCGGCGCAGAGATGCAAGGGCAGGTGTCGGGTGCAAATCATCCTTTCTCCCCTCATCCACCAACTTTCAAATTATTATTGACTGAATTCACGGTAGGAGTGTTATTAATAATTTGTATGATGCGGATTCGTTGTTGTTCATTTGCGACCTGTCCGCTGATGTTGACTTCCCGGTTTATGACTTTGATTTTAATATTTTTCGTTGATAATTCCGGAATAGTCTGAATGCTTTCAAGTAAATTCGCTTCGAGTTCCAGGTCTTGAACTTTCGAGATGGACGTAATTTTTTCTTCAACCGGTTCAGCCGTCACGGATGATCCAGATACTTTAATTTCGTTTTTAATGTTCTGAACGTTTGCGACTTCTTTAGCCAGATTTTCAGCCAAATCTCTATCAGCTTCTTTTTGTACGTCCCCAAATAAAGTGACTCTGCCTTCTTTGCATTCGACCCCGATGCTTTGTGAATGCAATCTTTTTGATTGCGTCATCGCTGCTTTAATTCGTGTCATCATGACGGTATCGGATTTTTTTCGTTCATTTTCCGCTGGATCTACTATCGGCTTAGCCACGATAACGGGCTGCACAGATTCGCGATTAATATACAAAAAGTAATAAGTGCCCAGTAATGCCAGCGAAAGAAACAAGCCGGCAGCAATTATCCGCAACCAGAAATTCAGTCCCATTTCATCGGCTTTTCGAATCAATAAAAGAAAACTCATCACAACCCCCCTACATAAAATATCAATTGAACAGCGCGCCCAGGCGTGTGCCAGTGACAATCAAAAACGCAAACAATAAGTTCAAGCTAATCAACAACCCGATGGCATGAATAATCCAGCGCTCGACCGGCGGAGCGATTCCTCCACGAGGGCCGTCTATCGGTTTTACAATCTGACGCGGAATCACACGACGCTCAATAAATATCTGGCTTTGATTTGGAAAACCTCCGGCATACTCCATTGTCACCGCGCTTCGGCGCAAAAGCGCCCGTCCACAGTTGCTACATTTATGATTGGATGAACGATTTGATCGGTTACAATGTTGACAATTCATGAAGCATACCTCGCAAAAGAAATTTCGACTGCGAAAATTTTATGCAGATATTGTCAGGAATTTCCTACAAAGCCATAATTATTTGGCTTCGAGGTTTGGTCGGTGCCATCTCTGGTCAGTACCATCTGCGGCAGCGCGTAGTGTAAAATCAGACTCTTATGTCAAACCAATTTTCGCCTTCGCTCTTCGATGAACCTGAAACAACTGCTCCTAAAGCTCTTGATCGGCAAGCTCCGTTAGCTGAGCGGATGCGACCACGGACGCTGGAAGAATTCATCGGGCAAGAGCACATTCTCAGCGAAGGAAAATTACTGAATCGTTTAATCGCCGAAGACAAATTAACTTCGCTGATTTTTTGGGGGCCGCCGGGCACAGGCAAAACTACGCTGGCGAATATTATCGCCAAGCAAACCAAATCGAATTTTGTCCCCTTCAGCGCGGTCACTTCCGGCATCAAGGAAATCAAACAAGTGATGGCGGATGCGGCTTCGCTGAAAAACAAAGCCAATCGCCGGACGGTTTTATTTGTTGATGAAATTCATCGCTTCAATCGTTCACAACAGGATGCGTTTTTGCCGTACGTCGAAAACGGAACGATCACGTTAATCGGCGCCACTACCGAAAATCCCTCGTTTGAAATTAATTCGGCTTTGCTTTCCAGAATGCGCGTTTTCACGTTGGAACAATTGACTGCCGAACAATTGCGCGAAGTCTTACAGCGCGCCTTAACCGATGAACGCGGGCTGAAGGATTTCGCAGTCGAAATCAATGATGAATTATTATTGTGGCTGGCAACTAAAACCGGCGGCGATGCGCGGAATGCGTTGAATACTTTAGAGCTGGCGGTCACTGCCGCGACCAAGCAAGTCATCACCGAAAATGACCTGCGCGAAGCGATGCAACGCGCGAATGCGGTCTACGATAAATCCGGCGAGCAGCATTACAATTTAATTTCTGCCTTCATTAAATCCATTCGTAATTCCGACGCCAGCGCTACACTTTACTGGATGGCGCGAATGATCGAAGGCGGCGAAGACCCGATGTTTATTGCTCGCCGCATCGTTCATCACGCTTCCGAAGATATTGGCTTAGCCGACCCGCAAGCCTTGGTCATCGCCGCCGCTGCCGCACAAGCGACACATTTAATCGGCTTACCCGAAGCGCGTTTAGCCTTAGCCGAAGCCGCTGTTTACCTCGCTAAGGCTCCGAAATCAAATCGCGTGTACGTCGCGTATGAAGCCGCAGCCGCTGATGCGAAAGCCACGCAGGCGGAACCCGTGCCGCTGCATTTGCGCAACGCTCCGACGGCTTTGATGAAGGGATTAGGCTACGGCAAAGATTATCAATACGCGCACGATTTTGAGGACGGAAAAGCTGACATGGAATGCCTGCCGGATATTCTGAAGGGAAAGAAATATTATTAAGAAGACGACTGGAGCGCAATCGTTTCGATTGCCGCGAGCACGTGAAATACTCGGAACGCAAGCATCCTGCTTGCTTCGCGAGCGCGTGAAACGCCGCTCGCCACGGTCGTTTGCGACGCTTGCGCTGGCAAACGGCAAGCGAGACGCTTGCGCTCCAGTCAAAATTCATCATGCTCAAATTTTCATCCCGTCAAATTAACTATCTCAAATTCATCTGTATCGTTTTGACGGTTGTTATGTACTTTCTCCGACTTGATAGCAACGTCGGATTGATGGTTGATGATTCGTGGTATGTGCTGCTCGCCAAATCAATTGCCGAAGGTCACGGCTATCACCTCATCAATTCAACCGCGCCGCAAACCACTCCGTTATATCCGCCCGGATTTCCGACGATCCTGTCATTCATCTGGTCGTTCAGTCCAAATTTTCCCGGCAACGTTTTCGCCATGAAATTGGTTTCTCTGACAGCTCTGGCATTGACCTGGAAATTATTATTGCATCTCAATCGCCAGTATTTTCAGGCTTCTGAAGTGATGAGCTGGCTCATCACAACCGCCGCGATGCTGTCGCCGTTACTTGTGTATTACGCAACTTCGACGCTCATGTCAGAGTGCATTTTTATGTTACTGCAAACGCTCGTAATCGTGCTGTGCTTCAAAGCTGAAACTGCCAATAGCAAAAAATGGATTTTAGCAGTTGGGATCATCGCAGGATTTGCGTCTATCATTCGAATTGTCGGAATTGTGCTTATTGTGGCAGGCACGCTCACATTTTTGCTTAGAAAAGAATTCAGAGCCGCAACCATTATCTGCTGCCTCGGATTTATCCCGGTTGGAATCTGGACAACATACGCTCACAGGCCATCCTCAATTGCGCCTGAAGAACGCGGCAATTATGTCGCGAATAATTATCTGTTTCACTTTTTGCGAAGTGATGAGAATAATCTCACTTCTCCGAACGTGACAGCTCCAGAATTTAGTAACCGGATAGGTAAGAATTTTTATGATCTTATCGCATCCAGCTTTGGAAACTTATTTGCTCCTTATCTCAGTCCTAAACGGTTTCCGGCGGGGACAGCCGTAAGCTTTATGATCGCATTAATTTTGTTTGTGGGATTAGTGCAGTCAATTCGCAATAACCTTAATTTCATTGAAATTTACGCGATCATTTCACTCTTATTGATTTTGGGATGGGGATACAATCCAACCAGATTTCTCGTGGTCTTGATGCCGATTCTTCTTCAATATTTCATCGTCGGAATTGGATGGTTTGCAGAAAAAACGAATTCACAAAAGGCCAATTTACAACTTTTAATAATTTCATTAATTCTTCTAGGATTTGTCGGGGTTCACTTGGCGGTGATCAATGTAAAATACAACCTGCCCTTTTCAGCCAGACTTAAAAATCAATTCGTAATGTTCGAGCAACAAAATAATTTCGACGAAATTATTCAATGGACGCGAAAAAATATTCCAACTAACGAAGTCATTGCGACTGATGTTCCAGCCTTAATTTTTCTTCATACCAATCATCGGACAGTTCATTTAATTGATCCCGAAAAAGACTGGGAATTATGGCAACAACTTGGCATCCGGCACGTTGTGTTGAGTGGAATTACAACCGTGCATGCTCCCGAAGGATTTCAAATACTATTCTCAACGAACGATCAAAAAGCTGTAATCTATAAGATTCAATAAAGGCTTTACCGCAAAGGGACAAAGGGGCAAGGGGTCAAAGGGCTGCAAAAATTGGCTGCTCTTTGTCGCCTTGCCCCTTTGTCCCTTTGCGATAAAAATTCCCCCTCTTAGAATTTTCTCTTTTTCAAAGTCTGCCCTGAAGTGATGCCTGTGACTTTCCCGTCTTTTACAACCTGTTCACCGTTCACGAAAACATGAGTGATGCCGGACGGCTCCACAAACGGCTTCGCAAAAGTAGCCTGATCGAGCACTTTCGCAGCATCAAAAATTACGATGTCCGCCTTCTTGCCAACCTCTAAAATCCCACGATCTTTTAGCCCCGCGCGTGCCGCTGGAAACGAAGTCATTTTGCGAATTGCTTCCTGCAAATTCAACCATTTTTTCTCGCGAACGTAGCGTCCCAGCACACGCGGGAACGTACCGGCACCGCGTGGATGCTTCATTCCAATACCGCCGTCACTGGCTACCATCACCCACGGCTGACGATAAAAAACCTCAATATCTTTTTCAATCATCGAACGACAAACGATGGAAGCTCCGCCGTCTTTGACGATGCGCATATAAATTTCAATCGCCGTCGTTTTATTTTCATCCGCAATTTTATCCAGCGATTTTCCTTCGTAGTCCTGATGTTTTTCACACGAAGTAATCGTCACTTTTTCAGGACCGCCAACATCGCTTAAGCCTTTACCGACTTCTAACGCGTTATCGTGTTTGCGGCTGGGAACCAGCACCGTAATCGTCGAAGACCACGCGTCATACGGATAACAATCCGCCGTCACATCAACCTTATCCTTGCGTGCTTCTTCGATCATCGCTACAGCTTCAGCCGCCTTGCCCCACACGCCAACCGTACCCATTTTGATGTGCGAAATCTGCACTGGAATCCTGGCTTCACGCCCGATGCGAATGGCTTCCCGCAATGACTTCAACATCGAATCGGATTCGTCGCGAATGTGGCTCATATAAATTCCACCGTATTTGGCAGCAACCTTGGCGAGTGTAATCACTTCTTCCGTAGTGCTGGGAAAACCAATGTCGTATTCCAATCCCGTCGAAATTCCAATGGCTCCATCAATCATTCCCTCCTCGACTAATTCCGCCATCGCCGCAATTTCAGCCTTCGTCGCCGGACGTTTGAAATCTTCGCCCATTACTTTGTAACGAACCGTCGCATGTCCGACAAAGGCCAGAACGTTCACCGAAGTCGGATGTTGCGTGAGCTTGTCAAAATAATTTTCAAGCGTCCACGCAGAGCTGCCATCAGGGCCAATCGCCAGCGTCGTAATGCCCTGTAAAATCTGGCTATCCGCAGTCGGCTGTTTTTCCAGTCCACGTTCAGAATGATTATGAAGATCAATAAATCCGGGTGCGACAGTCAATTTGCGCGCATCAATTACTTTTTCATTCGGCAAAGGTTTGAGCGATCCAATGGCTTCGATCTGGTCACCAGCGATTCGCAGATCAGCGCGTTTCGATTTTGTACTGACGCCATCAATGATGTTTCCGCCTGAAAGCAAAATAGAAGTTGTTTGCGCCGTCGCAGGCAGTGACAAAATAAAGGCAAATACAGCGGTTTGGGTGAATTGGATAAACTTATTTTTTTTGGACATGTTTGGCTTGTACCGTAGTTATTGCAGGAAGGGAAGAAAAGTAGCTAACCAGTAATTGTATCGCTGCATTTCCTCTTGAGAAATTTTGCACGCCTGATTGCGCAAAAAAGCTGAGTAATTATTCTTTCAGGTTTCCGATAGCGCTGCCCTTATGGCAGCGCTATTGTTCCGATTTCTGTTTTTTTAAACTGGGCGCTTCAACATCAGTACTAAAATGCTCATAGTTCAGGAACTCAAAAGTCATGTCTTTATCTACGCCATTTAAGAGCTTGGCATTGCCCAGTCCCTTGAGCCGAATCCGGCTTGGCACCCATGTTCCGCCTGTGACACGCATTTGCTCATAATTAATTATTTCAGTTGCCGGGCGCTCCAAAAAAATATTTTGGGTTTTACCGTTGCGTGGTTTGGGCCAGGCCTCCAGCCGCGCGACCACTTTGTCTGTGGCATCTATCCAGACTAAGCCGACCATTTTTGCAATGTATCTTTCACGGGGCGAGGCAGGATTATCGGCGCAAGAGCCAAAGCTCATCGCAATCATTTCGCGGTTACCAAGTTGTGTGCGGCGGGGCGAATTGAACTGGCATTGGCGCAGAAATTGCGAAACACCAATCCAGACACCTTCGCCAGCTTCGCTGATACCGATACCGACGGAGATATATTTTTCGGCACTAGCAGTGACAGCGGACTGGGCAGGGCGCACTTCGGGCAATTCAGCTTCCTGCATCCGTGCGACAGCTCGCTTGAGCAGTTCTTCACGCTCTTCTTTTAGAAGTGGGATGCCGTCATTACTGAATAAACTTATAACGTGTCGATGGCGCCCTTCCACTTTGATGGGATAGGCTTCAAACAGTTTGACGGACTCAGTGATTTTGCCACCGCGATCTTCTTCACGCGAAACTCGTTTTTGAATGTAACAATACTCCGTCAACCGTTGATGCATCTCAGCCCCGTTATGGTCGCTTTCACGAATCAGCGCTGGTATGTCCAGCCCTTCTAATTTGGTAGCTGCCTCTTGGGATTGTGCTTGTAACGAAAGAAAGAAAAGTGGAATTGTCAGACAAAAGAACGCCAATCGTCGTAAGGATTTGATTGCCACTTGCGCAGGATAATTTGACAGTTCAGTTCTGGAGCACATTATGAATCCTCCTTTTCACTGCCGAACGGTTTCAGCTAGCTTTTACTGGTATTCTCACCTCCAGCCGTACCATCATCATCAGCATTTATTACTGAATGAAATTCGAACTATTCTAAAATATCTGAGTAAACATGCTCTCCTTTTCCTGGTTAGTCAAGCGCGTTTTTGGATGAATATTTCGGCTCTGTTTTGACAAGATAACCCTAAATTTTAGACGGAAAATAAGGTTAGAAATGTGACTGTACGTTGTGACGCTATTCACAGGGAATAGGGTCTCCGATAATTTGTAGGTCAGCTGGGGTTAAGCGAGTTCTGTTCATCCAATTCATCTAATTCACCCGTAATTTCCTGAATCAGGGCGGCGGTCTTCAACAATGAGAGAATTTGACGATTTACTTCAGTGTCCACACCTGATTGATAGTGGGTCAGAACCTTTTTTTCCAGGTCATCAACATTCGAGTTAATGACCTGTACTTTTGCCACAAAGCGATAACCACGGCAAGGAATAGTTTCAATAAAAGAGTTCTGCCCGGGAGTTTCGCCCAGGGACTTGCGCAACGTCGAAATATTGCGGGCAAGATTACCGTCTTCGACAAATGCTTCCGGCCAGACTGCATTCATCAACTCTTCTTTTTTCAAAACGTGCCCATGATTTTGGACGAGTAACAGCAAGATGTTGAAAACCTTAGGGGTTAGATGTACTACTTCACCGTTGCAGTATAAGAGACGATCTTCAAGTTCCAATCGAAAATGGCTGAATTTATACGCGAGAAATTCTGACTGTCCTAAAAAAGTTCGCATGAGAAAGGCCTTCAGAGCTTTTCAGGATTCTTTCCGAATTCTTTCCGAATTTACGAAAGATTAATTATCGAATTCGTTGCATAGTATGCGGCGAACTGATTAGGTTTGTAAACAAAATATTTGTTACTCACCAGGTCATTGGGGGAGGTCGTCAGTTTTATTAAAAAGCCCCCTTTATGCTAGTGAAACCCTTGGGGAATTTCACTTAGGTTTCGAAAAGAAAAGTAGGATATATGAAACATTCGAGAATGATAGTTACCTTCAGCCTGCTGTTGTTCGCCGGACTTGCCGTCAACGCACAGGCTATCCAAAAAATCACGGCGGACATTCCGTTCGCCTTTAACGTCGGTTCGACATCTCTCAATGCTGGTCAGTACCACGTTGGCAACAGTAGTCTGCCGCGGGGAGTAATACTGGTAAAGAACTCAAAAGAGCATCAGAATGTTGCGGTATTGACGATGCCAAAATACGTGCGCGATGTCCCAACAGAAACCACACTTGTCTTTCATCGCTATCGTGGTGAAGGCGGCGAAGATAAATACTTCCTGAAGCAGATATGGGTGCTGGGCGACAATACAGGAACGGAGTTGCCCATGTCGCGCGCGGAAAGAGAAACAGCCAAAAAAGCCGCCAAGCGGGATATGATTACGCTTGTTGTCCCGTCACACAGTAACCGCCCGGCAGATTAATGCTGACAAGCGCAGTTGTGGGGAAGGTTTACCCTGCAACAAGGTTTATCTCAACCTAAACCTTTTGCAGGAGCGACCCGTTTCTCCACTGATCTCTTTTACACTTGATCAGTTAGGCTGCTGTCGATCCAGCAACAGTTTCCGACAAAAAGCTAGCATTCAAGAGTTGACGAAAGTTGGCTTGAGTGCTAGTTTTCCTGCGTTATTTGCTACAAAATTCTGTAGAAAATTGTCAAAAATGTATCGTCCATAGCAACCCTTATCTTTGCCTTTGCTGAAAGGTTTTTCTGCTATCTTCCGAACTTCCAACCATTAGGATTTCACTCGTATGCGACACGTGAAGCAATCAACAAACTTCGCCCCGCTTCAGCCCTGTTGCAAAGCATCGGCGCAGGCCTCATCAACTCCGTCATCACCTCTGAAGAACTGGCGGAAAACGCAACGGTGATGGCGTATGCAATTGCAAATTTGCCAGAAGCTTTGCCACGAAAGTAATTATCGCTTTTCCACATTCCTTATTTTGTGCTCGCCTTCTTCCAGCGATTGCGCTCTGTGTGCGATGTTGCCTGTAAAAGTTGAATTAAATCAGACCTCTCCAATTAAAATGCAAATTCGATTTGCACAGGTTGCATTTACCGGATTAGACTTGACCGCTTTTCCCCAAACAAATTATCAATGATGAAAATAAAAATCAGGAGAACTATCAGATGAGTAAACAAGCGGATACTTCTGCATTGGCAACCGGACTTGGCGATGCGCGCCGTGAACTGGCTAACGAAGTAAAATTACGGCAAGCCATCATCAAACCTTTAGATCAGGCGCAACGTGCGTTGAAAGACCCGCACAAAAATGCGGTAGCCTTACACGAAGCGACGGAGCTTTTAGAACGCCCCAGTGAAGAATTATCTTTGCCGCAGAACTACAACAAATTGGTAAAAGAATTACGCGCAATAGCGGATGAAAATTTGTCCGAATTGGAATTCACCTTCGCCCGTGATTTGCGTGACGCGTTTAGTGAAATTGGCGTAAAAATGGCGGGGTCGCCAACTGAATTAATCGCCGAGCTTTTCGTGATCAAACCTGACATGCGCAAGAAGCAGGTGACGATGACTTTTTCGCGTCAGAGCGTCACCAAAGGCGCGGTCAAACTGGATGTCGAGAAAGTCGTGAACGAATATCAAAAAGCACGCAAAGACATCTGCGAACGCAAAGTGGATCACAAAGAATTGCTCGCCGGATTGTTTGAAGCCTACACCCGCGTCATCAAACTGCAAGACAAACCGATGGGATTTCGCTCCGGCATCGTGGATGTTTTCCGCGAATTGGTGATTGTGCGCCAGCCGCTCGGCTTTCGCCGCGATCCGAACAAAGGTCGCTTTGTGGATTACCCAAAAACGCATTTCGCCTACGACATCCTGCAATTGCGACAGAGTAAAAAGCTGGATCATGACGGCTACCGCTTGAACCTCGGCACTGCAACCATTGATACAACCTCCGATTCCAGCAAAGCCATGTTCCTCGCCAGCGGCGCGAACGAAGGACAGTTTATTAAGGATTTGTATTTTACGAAATAGCAATTAGCTGTTAGCGATTAGCTTTTAGCCAGAACCAGGAAGTTTCTCATTCTGGCTAATACCTAACAGCTAAACGCTAACAGCCAGGAGAAAATATGCAACTCACTCAACAGGAAGCACAGCACATTATTCGCAAATTGGGCGAATCGGGTATCCCGCCGACGCGCGGTTTGGAAGCCTACACCGTCGGCATGGATTCTGTGCTGGGCACGCTCGAAAACGAGTATTTGAAGGGCTATTTGCGCGATGGCGGGTCAAGTTTCAAGTTGGTTGTCGGGGAATACGGTAGTGGCAAATCGCACTTTTTATATCGGTTGCGTGACATCGCATGGGACAACGGCTTTGTCGTCAGTCGCACCGAACTCAGCCCGAAAGAATGCCCGTACGACAATCAACTGAAAGTCTATCAAGCGGTCATCAGCAACCTGATTTTTCACAGTCCCGACCCGAACATCGCCGACACGCAAGGCATTGAATCATTTCTCGAAAATCACTTTTTCACAACGATGCGGATGCTCGGCATTGAGACGATGATGACGAGCATCGGACTGGATAAACGTGTCGAATTGTGGCTCGATACGATCCTGCGCTTCAAGATCGAAAGCCCGTCATTCCGGCACGCGGTGTATTTTTACCTGAAAGCCGTCGCCGAAGAAAACGAGACCGCGAAGCGCAGCATCGGCGCGTGGATGCGGGGCGAATCGGTGGCCTTAAAAGACGTGCGCGCCTTTAGCATTACCGAACGCATTGATCGTTCCGTCGCCTTCAAGATGCTGCGTTCGGTGTCGCAGATGGTGCATGAACTCGGCTACGCGGGACTCGTGTTACTGTTTGATGAAGGCGACCGGATGGTCAGCATCGGTTCATCCAAAACAGAGAAAGTCGCGTGCGATAACTTGCGCGAAGTGATTGATCGTTGCGCGGGTGAAAGCTTGCCTTCGACCTTGTTCGTGTATGCCGTGCCGCCTTATTTCGTCACGAATATCGCGCCGCAGTACGAAGCCCTGAGCCAGCGCATCAGTTCTAAAGTAAAGTTTTCGCGCAAGAATCCGTTCAGTGTGCAAATCAGTCTGGATCAATTGGATTACCCCGGTGAAGAATTGTTACAACTGATTGGCGGTAAGCTATTAGGGGTTTTCGAGCAAGCGTACGGCGTCGCATTCAATCACGAATTACAAACACAAAACATCGCGCAGTTAGCGGAGACTTGTGGCTCGCTCTTGTCTTCAAGCCATCGGCGGCATTTCGTCAAATCGCTGATTGATATGCTCGCAGAACAGCGCGCGGACGGCGAAAGAATTTATGAACCTGACAACGTACAGAGCGTCGTGCGCGGCGTCACTGAGCAATTGGGTCGTTCTCAAGGTGGAGAGTACTAACACTGGGAGCGCCAGCATCCTGCTGGCAGCGAGCGCGTGCAACGCCGCTCGCTACCGTGGTGAGAGACGCACTTCATCTTTAGCGTATTCGTGACGGAGTTTGCCTCTCTTCGCTCGCAAACATTAGGCAGGCTGCCAGATTACTACGGGAACAAATTTTTTCTGGAATTCAATATGATCGGATCAATTGTTACTCATCCTGTCTTCGGACGCGGACAAATCCTTGAGCTGCGCAACGCCGGACGCGATGCCACTGTTCGTTTTGAAAATGGCATCCGTGCTGTCGTGCAAGTCAATATGCTGACTGTTGTCGAAGCCGCCAAAACGACTGCGCCGCTACGTCCAGTTGTTGCCCCTCGTGTCGAAGTTGCGCTCACGCCGGAACAGGAACAGCGCATCGCCGCCCGGCACACCATTGAAGCATTGCGCTACGGCGTCGTGCCGCACAAACGAATCAAAGAACTTAGCGCAGGTTTAGATCAGGAACGCGCCAGCCTGAATCGCGCGTTTGATGGAGTCGGCGATCAAGGCGGCGACGTGCGTGTAGTTCTCGGCGAGTATGGACAAGGCAAAAGCCATTTCTTCGAGCTTGCCGCGCAGGAAGCGTTGGAGCGAAATTTCCTTGTCGCCCAAACCAGTCTTGACCTCCGCGAAGTCCCACCCAATCGCCCGCAACGCATTTACAATTCACTGCTGCACAGCCTGCGCTATCCGGATTCGAGCGACACCGGAACGCTTGCGCCCTTGTTCGAACGCATCTTGAGTGATGCCAATATCTATGCGCCGTTGATGGAAAAAATCAAAGGGACGGAGTTCAGTGCCGCGATCTATAACTATTCGCTGCTGCGCGAAACCCCGGGCGAAGAATTAAACCAACTGCTGAATTGGATTTCCGGCGAAAAAATTTATATCAGCGCCATCCGCAAAGCGATGCCCGCGAAGCAGAAAGAATTCCCTTTGCGCGCGCTTTCCACTATGACGACTTCAGCGGATCAGTATTGTTATTTGCTGAGTGGCTTAGGCTGGATCGCGCAACAGGCAGGCTACGCGGGGTTGGCAGTTTTATTGGATGAATCCGAACATTACAGTTTGCTCAACGAACGCGGACAAGAACGCGCCGACAATTTTTTTCGCGCATTAATGTACACGGCGTTGGCAGCCCGCGAAGATTGCAAACTCGGCGAAGCGCAGTTGCAACATCACACGAATCCTACTCCGTTTCGCTTCCAGGATCGCAGCCAGTTGTTAGTCATGTTCGCGGTCACGCCTTCCGCCAGCACGTTCGATTATCAACGCTGGCTCCACGAAGATCAGATCATCGCGCTGACTGCAAATTTGGACGCGGCGGCGTTGGAAGATTTGATGGCGCGGTTGTACGTGCTGCATCGGCAGGCCTACGGCTATGATCGTAGCGAGCAGTTTCTGGATATTTCCGAAGGCTTACTGGAATGTCTGGAAGGACGACTCATCAATTTGCGGCAGACCATTCGGTTGGCGACAGAGATTTATGATTTGTGCTTTGTGCATCAGGATTACAGCGCAACACAAGCGGTTGGGGAATTGCGGCGGGTGATGTTAGGAAGGATGTGAGGCAGGAGAAAATGAGGATAGTCGAAAGTCTCTGACAAGAAACTTTATGAAAACTTTTCACTATTGATGAATGACCAATACGCACAGCAGAGGCAGTTAAAAGATCAACTCACACACACGTGGGATGCCCTGTTTGCGCGGTTCGGACGCTTCACCGAGATTCAAGCCCAAGCGATTGAACCGATCCTGAACGGTCACAATTGCGTTCTTGTCTCTGCCACCGCCAGCGGCAAAACAGAAGCCGCTCTCGCTCCTCTGCTCGAACGTCTCAAGCAAAATCCTAAACCAATTCGCCAACTTTCAATTCTCTACCTTGTGCCAACCCGCGCTCTTGCTCGTGATCTCGTACGACGACTGCAACAGCCGCTGGAAAAAATCGCGCTCAGCATTCAGGTCAAAACGGGCGATGAAGCGGCATTGAATTCTGCGCGTCCGCCTGCCTTGCTCATCACAACGCCGGAGTCTTTCGATTCATTGCTCGCGAATCATCCGCGAATGCTCAAAGACATTTGCGCAGTCGTGATTGATGAATTGCACATTTTCGACAACACGCCGCGTGGCGATCAATTGCGTATTCTGCTGAATCGGTTGAGAAGGTTGAAAAAATACGCTTTGTCGCGTGGGGACGTGACCAGCGAAGCGATTCAATACTGCGCCCTTTCAGCAACAATTGCCGATCCGGCAGAAATTGCCCGACGCTATTTTGACAACCCGTCAGTCATCCAAATTTCCGGGCATCGAGAGATTGACGCCGAGTTGATTGAACTCGAAAATGAAGCAACGCTAAACCAGCTTTTCACGCGGCTGAAAAAACGCGGCGACAAAAAAGTCCTCGCGTTTTGCAACAGTCGTGCCGAATGCGAAGAATGGGCTTATCGGTTGCGCCAAGATACTCCATTCGGTGATCGGATTTATGTCCATCACGCCAGCCTCGATGCCCACGTGCGACGCGCCGTGGAAAACAATTTCACGTTGACTGAAGCTGCTCTTTGTTTCGCCACTTCGACGCTGGAACTCGGCATTGATATTGGCGATGTAGATTTAATTTTATTGATCGGCCCGCCCGGAAACCTAAGCGCATTTCTGCAACGCATCGGACGCGGCAATCGGCGGACTTCGCGCACTTCAGTTGTTTGTTGTTATCGTACGCAAACTGATCTCGCGCTCTTCCAAATTTTTTTACGGGCGACAGAATCGGGCGGAGAGATTGCAACTCCGCAGCCTTATTTTTTCCGCGCTTCCATCGTCGTGCAGCAGCTTTTTTCTTATCTCAAACAAACTCGTTTGGGCGAAATTGAGCCAGACTCCGCGTTTGAATTATTCGCTTCGGTGACAGGCGAATCACTGCTTCCAAAAAAACTTTACGACGAAATTATTGAGCATTTAAGCCTGAAGCAATTCTTTCTTTCGTCACACAACAAAGCGCTCAGACCCGGCCCCGCGTGGAATGAACTTTACGAACAGCGAGGGATTTATACGAATTTGCTCGATACCAAATCCGGGACGATTGATGTCATTGATGAAGAAACGGGACGCAAGCTCGGCGAGATGGAACGCCGCGCCGTACCCGGTGCGACGTTTATTTTTGGCGGTCAGGCGCGTCACGCTTCCCGAGTAATTGGGCGTAAATTAGTCGTCAAAACAACCGGCAATTCCGCCTCAGCCGGTGCGCCGCGTTTGCGCTCCCCGTGGCGTCCAATGCCTCCGGCGTTAGCCAAAGCCGTCGCGCTGGAACTCGGCGCGCCGCGTACCACGAATCCACATGAAATTGCGATGATGATGACGGAAAATTCAGAAGAACAGGATGAGAAAACTACGGAAAAAGAAAATCCCACGACCTGGATTTTTCATTGCGCCGGAGATGCGTACGGAATGATCCTCGGCGACTTACTGGAAAAACTCTACCGCGTTCGCGTCGAGGATTACAACGACCTTTATTTAGCGGTGCAAGGCGAGATTCCGGTGAGTGCGCTGACCTTTATCCCGGATCAAGTACGCACCTGCCTGCGCCGCCGCTGGCAAAAAATGGAAAGCTGGTATGAGCTGGGAAGATTTCAAAGCTTCCTGCCGCTTGAAGCACGGCGTACGAATGTGATCGAAGCTTTTGATGTGGCAGGTTTTGTGAATTGCTTCGGAGCAAAAAAGTTCACGCAGATTGAGCCTGCTTGAACGTACTCTAATATGCAGAAGCCCGCACGTAGTAAGGGCGTCTTCACATTAAGACGATACTCTAATGACTACCGATTTGAAGCGAAAGTACGATAGCTTTAAACCGCAATCGCTTCCTTAAACGGGCGCGGCGTAGCGTACATATTAAAAAGAATATCGTCCGGCGCGATGCCCGCTTCGATTAAGTCATGCGCAATCCCGTATTCAATGCCATCGTATTCAATCAGAACTTTGCCGTCTGCGCGTAATCGCAGATGAATAATGACATCATCAGCCCTCCCTGCCTGATCGTAACCAACATCCATCAGCAGATAGTTATCGTTGTTCGGATCACAGATTGCCAGCGATTCTAATTGCCGATCACCCAGTTTCATTGCCGCATGCTGTCCTATGACCTGTCGCAACAAGTGACGGTGGCGGTCTAATTTATTTAATTGATCCATTGCACAATCTCCTCTTTTTCAGGATCAAAGATCAGCAAGAGAATTTGCTGATCGGAAATAATTGTTTGTATCATCTCATCCCCAACCTCTTCCTCATAAACTTTGACAGGGATCGCAAGATACAGTTTTCGCTCGGATTTCAGATGACGCAGTAACGAACGATAGTTTTGATATTGTCCGGTGGCGCGATGCAAATCATTAACCAGCGATGCTCCGTCCAGGACTTTTATTTCGATGACAACTTTCTCAGCTTTAGACAGCGTATTCATTACCTTTTCCGCACCGAGGTCAGCCAGTAACCGACGACCTCCAACCGAAATAATGAACGGGTCATGCGTAATCGTCCAGCCATCTTTCACCAGAGCGGTTTTAACTACTTCATGATGAGCGTCATAACGGGGCATTTATCGTTCTCCTAAAAATCTGAAAATTCATTGTAGCGCACGCGATATGCAGAGGAAAGTTTGCAATAAGCGGCTACAGCTTCCGTCTTAGAAAGAAATAAATCAACTATAGCGCGGTATTCATCACATAAGCTTTGATGACAATACCATCTGATGACAATATAGTAGATTGCTCGTCAAAGAATTTCCGTGCATCTTCTATTGAGATTTTAGGCGTTTTTTTCTTTCTGCTATCTTGTGAATCCCATTGATTACAGTAAAACCAACCGACAAGATACAATCCGTGACGACAAGAATTGTCTTTGAGATAACGATCTTTGAGTTGAGTTTCAGCCGCAGTCTTCAATTCGGCGTGCCAGCATCCTTTTGTTTCAATGATAACGGATACTTTATCAAACGGATCACCCTTTCGATCCTTTGTTATCGCATCAATCTGAATATCCGTTCTTTCGCCAGGCTTCAAACCAACTGTAGGGCGAATAACGACTTCTCGGTTGACGATAATGCCCCGCGTTTTCAAATCGTCTACAAGATGAATTTTTATATAGTGAGAGAAATCATTTTCGTCTTTTGGCCTAAAGACAGTCTTTTTTGCGCGCCTAAATTGATTCCACAGGTATATGACAGCCGTATCCTCACGCAATTTTTGCTCAAGCCGTTTCAGCGATTCAATTATCACATCAAGTAACTGTTCTCCATTTTTCACCAATCGTTTTTGGGAATTGCTTGCAAGTGCCAAGATAATTTCTGGCTGTAACGGTTCCCAAGTAGACAAACGCATCTGAGCTCGCGCCTCTAACATTTTTTGCCGTTGCCAAGTAATCTCAGGGAATGTCGCCACGATCCTTTTCATTTCGCGTACTGACTGAAGCGTTCCTCTTGCCTTTAATTCTTCAAGCACATAAGTACGAAAGGCTCTAACGCTTTCATCGGAGCCAATGCCGTGGAAGCCTTCATAATGAGTATCCTCTTTATGCGGAAATTGCTGTTCAAGCCAAATATAAAGTTCAGCAAGCTGATGTTCTGATAACGGGGCTAAAAAACCATTGAATTCACCGTGATTTTCATGAGCAATATCAGGTAAAAATGAACGCCCAAATTGTGCATCCCGTATAATACGATTCCAGATAAATGACCAAGTTCCATTAGTTAATTGGCGAGAGAACACCCGTGCGGCGACTGCGGCTTTATCATTGCTCTGTACGAGATCTTCATTTGCAACGATTGATTCTGCATAAATCCTTGCATTATCGCTTCCGCGATAGAGGAGTTCTTCAAGTAAGTATCCAAAATATTCGGGGGAAAGACTGCTATCCATGAGCTTAGCCCCAAGAAGCGACAGCAGCAACCCATCAAAACAATGTGCGAGCTTCTTCAGCACTGAGGCATATCGGCCTTGAGCGTTTTCATAATCAATCTGTTTCAAGGCGTAGCAACAGATTGAGGCAGGAGCTTTTTGATAGGCCAATTTAAGCAGACAATACGGCTCTTCATCAAAGGTTCCTGTCCAAATCGGGTATGCAACAATTGTCGCTGCCCATTTTACCCACATTTCTTTCGGTAGAGAATGAACGTACTCTGGCTCCTCCTGAAATAAAAGGAACAAAGCTCTATAGCCCACTAAGTTTGGAGGAAAAATACTATCAGAACGAAACCATTTGCCATCACTTATGAGTGTTGTTGAAAGATAGCTTCTTGCCGCATTAACTATGCGTTTTTGGGTTTCCTGATCGGCGTTTTGCCATCCAGGAAAAAGTCTAATATTTGATTCGTAGTCGCCACTATCATAATAGGATTCCATCAAATGGAGATTCAGCCACCACCAAGCATCTTTTGCGCCAGCTTCGCACTTATCTAACAATTCAGTTAGCATCCATTTGTGAGATTGATAGAACATTAGCCCGTTCCTTTGATAGTTCAAGGATTCTATTGTGAATTCTTGAGAAGATTTCTAAAGAGTTCGATGAGATGTGCTGCCCCTTAATCCATTCAAGCCCAGGGATAACATCGGAGGTTGTCAAGCTATCTAAAAAACGATATAAAAATGATAGATACGCACCCATAAAGAATCGTCTCTGCGGATATGTGAGCAGCAAAAATACCTCTTGCGTAGATAATACATCGGGCCAAGTTGCTTTCAGCGCACATCCTTTTAGTTCGTCATCAGAATCATCTTCGGCTCGTATCTTCGTTAAAGGTAAAAGTCTTGAGCGCGTCTCCACATCACCAATCTTGATAAGCGCGTGAGCAGCGCCAATTCTAATACCTCTGAGTTCTAGCTTAGTCAAAACGATTTCGGCTAAATCATTTTGCAACGACTGTTGATTACACACTTCAGCAATGTCTATTGCTACTCGGCGAGCAAAGAAACCTTTTGAGGCATCGCATATAAATCGTCTTAATTGTTCAGCGAGGTGTGGATGCTCAAGCTTTTTGTATCGGTTTTGCAACTCCCATTTATCGAGCAATTTTTCTTCATCAAACAAAGTCAACAGCGCTTCAACTAATCTTTCTCGCACTTTAGGATCAGTCGTTGAAAGATCGCTACGGAGCAAGACCTCTGGATCGCGCGATAATATCTCCTCAAATAGCTGGTTATCCATTCTTGCTAACCAAGCGGCTGTTTCATAAAGCTGAGGAATCAATTGCCCCTCATCGTCATTGGGATGAACAAGTAACCCTAGTTTCTGTGATGTAGGAAGCTCATGATCTTGCAAGTAACGAGCAGCTAAAAATTCTGCGTATGTCTGATGCGCCCACCCCATCCGGCTAGTCCCGCGCGAATTGAACAAGCCAGTTTTGATTGCTTCCCTGATATGACTTTCGGTTATCTGGAATTCATCACCATTCGCTTTTTCATACCCACCACATAATCGGCTGACTGTAATAGAGTTGTTGTGATGAAAGAGAAGAGATAGTGTAACAGGATGAAACTAGAGATCAAAGACTTAAAGAGTAAAAGACAATGGCGAGCAGCAACGGG
>JAYTCQ010000043.1:0-2353 GCA_043736395.1 Blastocatellia bacterium
TTATCTTTGTGCGAATGTCGCTAATTTGTGCTGCTATTCTGTTTGGTTCCATAGATGCCAATTTAGTTGGATATCCAACTAATGTCAAGCTTTTTCTAAAGTGTCTGGAATTCTTCGCAGAGTTGTAACAACTGATAAGCTTGCTGCAAGATCAGTGTCAGATTTGTTTAGTGGGCAGACACCTATTTCACCTCGGTTGTTATCTGTAATTCACCAAAAACTGCTCCAGCTTTGGCAAGCACTCTGGCAAATTGCTCCTTCCAAACCCTATGCGAAAACAATCGTACTCGCCGCCGTAAAGGGTTCCCGGAAGCAGCAATACTCCGGCATGTCGCACCAGCTCATCACAGAATTGTTCGACTGATCCTCCCAAATAGCGCGGGAAGGCGATCGGACCAGCCTTCGGCTCATGCCACACAAAAAGATCCTGATGCCTGGAGAAAAACGATGTGAGCATACTCAGGTTGCGCCGAATTATTCCCAGATTCCGTTCAATAATCGAGTGACGATGGCGCAAGGCGAGCGTCGCAAGGTACTCACTTGGAGCACTGTTACAAATCGTGGTGTAGTCTTTAAACGCAGCAAGCGCGCCAAACAGCTCTTTGTTGCGAGTCGCGACCCAACCGATGCGCAGCCCCGCCAGTCCATAGGCTTTGGACATGACACCGAGAGATATGGCTCGCTCGTTGATATCAGCGAACGCCGGCAATCTTTCGGCAGGGTCGTATTCCAGACCTCGATATACTTCATCGGAAAAGACAAGAAATCCAAGCTTATCCGAGAGATTCGACAATTCATGAATGAACTCGGGATTGGGCAGATATCCTGTTGGATTGTGGGGAAAGTTGACCACAACAACCTTAGTCCTATCGGTTACATTCTCTTCGAGAAACTGTAAGTCCAATTCCCAGGCACGATTGGGATCTCCCTGCCACTCCGTTACCTTCGCACCGATACTGCGAGCCACTTCCCCGAGAGACTGATAGTACGGAGTATGAATGATGATGTGGTCGCCGGTCTCAAGAACAACATTCATAAAATTGAATATCGCTTCTTCGGCGCCGGCGTGAACAAGAATCTGCCCGGATGAGATATTTTGATAAAGAGAGGCAATCAGTGTTCGCAGTTCGGGGCTGCCAAGCGATTCCGTATATCCGAGCCAGAGAGATGACAATTCCTCAGGCGCATTTTGCTCAAGTTTAAGCAAGTCTCCCACGGATAGGCTCTCACAGTCGGAGCAACAGAGGAGGTATGGAGCTGTAAACTCGTATTGCGCGAAAAACTGCTCCAGTCGAAAAGGTTTCAGTTTCATTCGATGACTCCCATGATTACAGATAACGTCAGGCTTGCAGATCAGAATGCACACTCAACGTTAGGCTCCTCTTTTAGTTCCAACGTCGCAAAGCGCAGCGGAATTTGCATCCGAGTCAATTTGCCCTGTTATCTTGCGCTAGTCCTCGTTTTTAGATTGCCTGACGGAAAAACTGATTGGGCTGTATCAAATGCAAGGCCATAATACTCTCGACCAGAATATTCAAATTCATCTACGACTACCATACCGAGTTTACGAGTATGTGCGTGGTGCGATCGTTCATTCACCTTATTGATGAATGTAATACCAACGGGATAGCGGGAAGACAATTCCATACGCATTTCTTCAAACAAGCGCGGAAAAGCATCAGTTCCCCGCAAGCGGCAATCAACGCATATGGGGCCATATTGAAAGGTGTTTTGATCTGAAATAATTGTGCCATTGAAATCTAATCCAAAAAGGCGAGATATCATATACGGGAAAATTGGCCATTGAGAGAAGTACTCCCAACCGGCTGCCATAGTGTAGCCCAGAATTTCCCCTTCTCTTTCCGCAACAAATAACCCGCGCTCGTCAAAAACTTCTTTTAATTGAGCGATTGTGAAACGCGTTGTGACAAAACCATTCTCCTTTTCCGATTCCGATAAGTTTTCGAAAAGATTTATCTCTTGCAGATCTAAAATTCCTTGAATTTCATTAATTGTGGCAAGTCTTGTATTCATGCCGCCTCCTTTATTTATGAAGCTGTCAAGCTAGTAATATAACATTGATTTTACCTTTCGATTCGGTTGTTTTGCCGTTTAAGCAGCTAATGGATCCCGGCAATACGAAGTTTGCTGAAGGAGCGATAGAGCGGTTTCAACATTTTGCCGGCCACCTTGAATATGGCAGCTTCGGGGCCGAAAGGATAATCCCTGGCGGCGCCTTTTCGGGAGAGGAGCAGTTTTTCCAATGCGTCGTAGTTCATCCCAAAGATCCTCCTTTGGGTGGACAGTTGAAAACGGCACGTTACTCCTGTATCTTGTTATTCCCACAGCAACT
>JAYTCQ010000044.1:0-2031 GCA_043736395.1 Blastocatellia bacterium
CCCGTTGCTGCTCGCCATTGTCTTTTACTCTTTAAGTCTTTGATCTCTAGTTTCATCCTGTTACACTATCTCTTCTCTTTCATCACAACAACTCTATTAAAGACGGTAAATTCTTACGGCATTTTTGCTGAACAATTTTTCCTGTTTTTCCTGACCAGCATCTTTGGTAATGACTTTCAAAGCATCCGCCCAGGATTTTAAATTTCCATTCAATAAACACACCGGCCAATCGCTGCCGAACATCACGCGATCCCAGCCAAAGGAATTAATGTAATGATCTACGAACGGTTTCAGCTCATTCGGAGTCCATTTATTTTTCGTGGCATTGGTGATGATTCCTGAGACTTTCCCAGCGACATTCGGGAGCGCGGCGATTTCTGAAATGTAATCTTTCCACGGCGACATTTCTTTTTCGGCAATGCGCGGATTGCCGCAATGATCCAACACGAATTGAACTCCGGGGCAGGCCTTAAATAATCGCAGCGCAATCGGCAATTGCCTGGCCAGAAAACAGCCGTCAAACGACAGATGAAATCCTGCTAACTTATTGACGTTATCAATGAAACCGGTCTTGTCTATGGTGTCGTCAGGAACTACATGCAGGATACGGCGAATGCCTTTTAATTTGGGATGAAGAATTGTCTGAAGATATTCATCAAAGCCCGGCTCTTCAGGACGCGCCCCGGCGACTACGCCGCCGATTTTATTTGCTGGTACGTCTGCGAGGGAACAAATATATTTCGCTTCTCCAGCGCGATGTTGCGCGTCGACATCGCATTCGAGGAACACCGTTTTTTCAATCTCGAGGCCTTTCGTCGCAGTACGATAATCGCTCATACGAAAGCTGCGATTTAAGATCGCATTGCCCTTCGTCCATTCGTAAGAGAACTTGTCTAAATCCCAGAGATGTTGATGCGTGTCAATGATTTTCATAGATTGTTATGAGATGTTTTCAGGATCAATGCCAAGCTCACGCAATTTTGCAGCCAGTTTTTCGGCGCGTAGCTCAGATTGCTTGGCGCGTATATCAAGCTGCGCCGCGCGTTCGTGACCAGTTAATAGAAGTTCGCCTTGATTGTCGCGCCAGCGCAACCACGCGTTGGCACTGCCTTCAAATTCGCCTTCCCACAACGACAGCGAAAGCCCTAGTTCCGGCAGGTTGGTATCACGGCGGAGCCGAAAACGCTTGCCAAACCCAAGCTCATACACGTGGAGCGGGGAGCCTTGCAATTCCGTGCTTAATTCGCCCATTGGATCAAAAACGACGTAATACGTCACGCCCATTTGCGCGTATTCTTTCAGCTTGCTGTCGAGTTCGTGGCCTTTGCGATTGGACACAATTTCGATGACAACTTCGGGAGCTTTCCCGTGTTCCCACATAAAATAAGAACGCTGTTCCGTTTCACGCATATCGGGTGGCGCGGTGACATCCAGGCTCACAAAAACATCGGGAGCGACTCCCGGCAAACGAACGGATCGAAAAACTCCAACATTCGCCGCCGCCCAAAATGAACGCGTCGTGACTGATTTCAATTCACTGGAATTATTCACGTATTCCTCGTCTTCCAGCGGCGGCGTCCAGCTTTCATACAGCGCATCCACCAATAATCGTTGTTGCTTCTCCGACAGGATATTGTCCACCGGCTCACCGTCCTCCGTGATGATGTTGCTGACCGCAGTCGTAGCGGCAAAATAATTTGGATTTAAAAGCGCAGACATAATTCTTACCTCACAATTTATCAGGCAATGATTCTTCTTCAAGTGTAACTGGTTAGCAAGAGTTTGCAAAGATTCGTGTAGCGTGATGTAGCGCAATTCAGCCATGGTTGCGACAGGCTTTGGCACAAAGCCTAATCTATGACGCAATCACAACTTGAAGGGGCAAAATATATTTTGGTAAGTCTAAGGTAATGTTAGCAGAAGAGAGAAAATGGAACAGACGGAAATAACGGAACATCTCTAAAGACGGTTGGGTTGTCAAGAGGAAAAAAGACAGAGCTTGACAAGGTCGCGGCGAAGCAACTGTTTTTC
>JAYTCQ010000045.1:0-55666 GCA_043736395.1 Blastocatellia bacterium
CCAGCCGCAGCACTCCAGACGCTCCGCGTTACGACCGCTATGTTGCTAAAGCAAATACCATCAATTAGCATAAACCCGATAGTAAGCGAGGACGCTTGCGCTCCACTCAAAAAACTCAAGGAGAATCCGATTATGAATCGCAGATCATTTCTTGCTGCCAGTGCCGCAGCTTTGCCAGCCGTAACTTTCGCACCGTCTTTATTGGCGCAGCAAAATAAAAAACTCAATCGCCTGAAGCTCTCGGTGACGTGGGGATTGATGAATCGTTTGCCTGTTCACGACGCACTGGCGAAGTTGAGCGATCTCGGCTATGAAGCCTATGAAATGTTCAATTGGCGTGATCCGAAAGTGCTGGAAACATTTTTGACAGAAGCTCCAAAATTTCCAAATCTGACTTGCTCGACGATCACTGCTAACAAAGGCGTGACTGCCATTGATTGCGGTTTAGTGAACCCAAAAGAGCGCGATCAATTCTTGAAAGAAATGGAAGCTGCCGTCGCCGTCGCCAATCAATTCAAGTGCAAGCGTCTGGTCACGCTCACTGGCAATGACGTGCCTGGAATGTCGCGCGAAGCCATGATGAACAGCGCCGTCGCCTCATTAAAAGCGGTGGCTCCGATGCTCGAAAAAAATGGCATCACTGCCGTCATCGAAGTGCTGAACACCTACGTCAATCATCCAAATTATTTTCTCTATCTGGTAAACGATGCCGCGAAAATGATTGACGCTGTGGGCAGCCCGAACGTCAAAATTCTCTTCGATATTTATCACGTGCAAATTATGGAAGGGAATTTAATTTCGCTGATTCGCCAGCACATCAAACGCATTGACCACTTCCACATCGGAGATCATCCCGGTCGCCATCAACCAGGTACAGGCGAAATTAATTATCGAAATGTTTTCAAGGCCATTTACGATCTGGGTTATGAAGGCTACGCCGCGCTTGAATACAGCCCGACGATCCCGCTGACGCTGGATTTAATTAACCAAAGAAATCTGACTATTTTCGAATAAAAAAGAGGATAGATGTATGAAGGACAATTCTTTTTCACGTCGCAAATTTCTCGTCCAATCCACAATCGCCGGAGTTGCTTCAATCGCGGCCCCGGCGATTGTGCGTGGGCAAAATCTGAACAATAAATTGAATCTGGCGATCATCGGCGCAGGCGGTCGCGGCGCGGCGAATTTGAAAGATGTCGAATCTGAAAACATTGTGATTCTTTGCGATGTCAACGAAGACGGCATTAACAAAGCCGCCGTGCGTCATCCGAATGCACGCAAGATGGCGGACTTCCGCAAGGTCTATGATCACCACAAAGAATTCGACGCGGTCGTCATCAGCACAGCAGAACACACGCACGCGTTCGCCACGTTGCCTGCGTTGCAACTCGGCAAACACGTGTATTGCGAAAAGCCGCTGACGCACAACATTTGGGAAGCGCGTGTCATTCGTGAAGCGGCGGCGAAAACAAAAGTCGCTACACAAATGGGGACGCAGGTTCACGCGAGCGACAATTATCGCCGCGTCGTTGAATTGATTCAGACCGGAGCGATTGGCGCTGTGACCGAAGCCCACGTGTGGGTAGGTCGCGCGTGGGGCTGGCACGCCAGCGAAGCCGAAGCGACCGCCGCCAAAGACATCGTATTTGTGCAAGAACGTCCGACGGTCGCTGATCCCGTGCCGTCAAATTTGAATTGGGAACTGTGGTTAGGCCCCGCGCCCAAACGCGATTTTAATAACGTCTATTTCCCCGGCCCGAAATGGTATCGTTGGTGGGATTTTGGCAACGGCACGATGTCCGATTTGGGCAGCCATTGGATTGATCTGCCGTTCTGGGCTTTGAAGCTGGATCATCCTTTGACCATCGAAGCCGCTGGGCCAAAACCACATCTTGAAATTGCTCCCGCTTCAATGCAGGTCAGTTATACATACGGTCAACGTGGCAATTTACTGCCCGTGAAAATCAATTGGTACCAAGGACTGTACAAGCCGAAAATCTGGCAGGACGCCGGAATTCCGCAATGGCAAAGCGGCGTTCTGTTTGTGGGCGACAAAGGAATGTTGCTGTCAGATTACGGCAAGCACACGTTGTTGCCGGAAGAAAAATTCGCGGACTTCAAACGCCCTGACCCGTTCATTCCGAAATCGCTGGGGCATCACGCCGAATGGATTCACGCGTGCAAAACGGGTGCGCCTACGACGTGTAATTTTGAATATGCTGGTTGGTTGACTGAAGCAAATCATCTCGGCAATGTCGCGTTTCGCGCAGGCAAGAAATTAATTTGGGATGCGAAAAATTTGCGGGCGACGAATGCACCGGAAATCGAACCGATGATTCATCGCAAATATCGCAAGGGGTGGAAATTAGTCTAAAAATACAGCTTTCGCTGAAGCTGGAATGTTAATTGTAAAAAATCGCTGGCTCATAAACGAAAAAATTGAATTGAAAGGAATGCCTCTATGAAATCTCTCAAATCCTCTCTTCTACTTCTGACAATTTTCGGATGTCTTATGCTGCCTACGATAGTCATGGGTCAAACCATTACAGCGACTGTTTCCGGGACAGTGACGGATCAAGCCAATGCAGTTGTTGCTGGTGCAAAAATCGTCGTCATTTCAAATAATACGGGACAAAATAAAGTTGTCACCAGCGATAGCGAAGGACGCTTCATCGTGCCGTTTCTACAACCTGGCGAATACAAAGTTACGGTTGAGGCGAATGGCTTTTCGAAGGCTGTGCGCTCTGGAATTAATCTGGAAATCGGGCAAACTGCGACGCTGAATTTCAGTCTCAAAGTTGGTAACGCGACGGAAACAATTGAAGTGACCAGCGATGCTCCTTTGTTAAATACGGAATCTTCCGCGCTGGAAACGACGATTGAAAATAAATTGATTGAAGATTTGCCGTCGGCGCAACGCTCTACGCTGGCGTTTATTAATCAGGTTCCGGGTGTCATTGACGCGGGATATGCGTTGGCGCAAGGCGAAAATTTAAATACGAACGGCAACGCGCAAGGGCCGATTGGTTCGCCGGGCAATCGAAATTTTTTTGATTCCAGCTTCACGGTTGGCGGCGGACAAAGTTCTACCAATGATGTTTTGCTGGATGGCGTTTCCAATACGGTCGGTGATTTTAATGGCGTCGCCGTGAATCCGCCACCTGATTCTATTCGTGAATTTAAAGTGTTGGCAGGCGTTTTTTCTGCTGAATACGGACGTTCTGGCGGCGGCGTAGTCAATATGATTACTCGTGCTGGCGGCAAACAATTTCACGGTGCGTTGTATGAATATTTTCAAAACGGCGGATTGAATGCGAATGGATGGCAACGCAATCGGCGCGGACTTTTAGCGAATGGCAAAGATGTCTTGCCGCGTATTCCGGTTAAGCGTAATCAATTTGGCGGCACCTTGAGTGGTCCGGTGTATTTGCCGAAAAAAATCTTCGGGCCGCTTGGTTATCAAAACCCGAACAAAACATTTTTCTTTTTTAATTATGAAGGACGCCGCGAACGCAATCCGTTTTCGCGTGAACTGACATTGCCCACTTCGAAAATGCGCAATGGCGATTTTTCTGAATTGCTGACAGGTGCAACACGTGCAGGGCAGACGGATTCTGACGGAGCCGCTTCTTTGGTGGGGCAACTTTATAATCCGTATGCGCCGCTCGTGAATAGCAAACGTGTCCGAATTGCGGGCAACTCACTGGTGGGATTGCCGACCTGTCCATCCGGCGCACGCGCTTCGTTGTGCTTTGATCCCGTTGCGCAAAATATCGTGAAATTATTGCCGCTGCCGAATCAGCCGGGACTCGTCAACAACTATGTCATCTCCGATGTCGCTTTGTTCGAGCGCGATTTGTTTGCAACCCGGATTGACCAAACGTTGTCAGATAAGCACAGCTTTTTTGGACGCTACAGCAAAGAATTTCGTTATCAGGCAGAACCGAATTTTCTCGGCTCTGTTGCCACGAACTCACGCGTGATTGTGGATACGTTTCATAACTTCACGTTCAATGACGTCTATTCAATCACGCCCAGTATTATTAACAACGTACGATATGGCTATACCCGCGCACGTGCGCATCAGACGCCGCTTAGCGAAGGTTATGATCCGGGACAATTAGGGCTTCCTTCCTACATTTTGCAAACTGCACCGATTGGAGCTTTTCCGATTTTGAGCTTTGCTAATGCGGGCGCACAGGGCGCAGGTATTGCCAGCGAAATCTCTGGCGGTCAAATCGGCGGAAGCGGAAACAATCAACCGCGTGACACACAAACCGTAGCCGATTCGTTGACCTGGCTGAAGGGCGCGCACAACATCAAAACAGGCGCCGAATATCGGCTGATTCGTTTCTTCGCTTTTCAGTTCAATAATCCTGCTGGTACTTATACGTTCAGCCGAACGCAGACGCGCGGGCCTTTTCCCAACACAACGCCAACAAATGTTACAGACACAGGTTCAGGGTTCGCCTCGTTTTTATTGGGAATTCCCGCCAGTGGATCAAAAGAACAGCTCACACCGATCACGGTTTATCATCACTACTACGCAGGATTTTTGCAGGATGATTGGAAGGTCAATCAACGGTTGACGCTGAACCTCGGTCTGCGTTGGGATTACGAAACAGGTACAGGTGAAACGCATCGGTTAGTGGCGAATTTTGATCCGCTCAAAGATTCACATTTGAAAGGGAGGGTTGGTGCTCCGGTTGACCCCATCGTCAGGCAACTTCGACCAAATTTTACCGACCTGAAAGGAATCATAGATTTTCCGGAAGGCCCGGCAACCGATTACAGCAAAAAACGCTTTGCACCGCGTATTGGTGGGGCGTGGAGGTTAGGTGAAAAAACTGTGCTGCGCGGAGGTTATGGACTTTATTTTGTTCCGCTCTCGGTTGAGCAAAATACCGCGCTCGGAAATGTGTTTTCAGTGAATGCACCGCAAGCCTTCGACGCGAATGGTCAAGTGCGGCAACCCGGCACAGTGAATGCGCCAACGGTTTTTCTGAGCAATCCATTCCCGAATGGCATCACTGCGCCGCCAGGGAATTCACTGGGAGCCGACACGCAGATCGGGCAAAGCCCACTACTGATTGAACCGGTTCGCAAGAACGCGTACATCCAGCAATGGAACGCGGTCATTTCGCGCGAGCTGACTAAAACAATGGTGTTGGATATCGCATACGCTGGCGCACACGGTGTGCGGTTGCCGTATCGCACGGTCAATTTGAATCAGATTCCACAATCCATGATTGATTATGCCAAAGCTAATTTTGCCCAAGCCAAAGATGTGAACGGCGTCGCGGCAACGAGTATCAATCAATTTTTCAATCAAACGGTGGCGAATCCATTTTTCGGATTCATCACGAATCCAAACTCAACCCTGCGCACTGCAAATGTGACACGCGCACAATTGCTGAAGCCGTTTCCACAATATGACAATCCGCAACTTTTCAATCCGCACATTGGCGCGAGCAAATACAATTCGTTGCAGGTTCGATTGCAGAAACGCTTCAGTGATGGTTTGTCCGGCAACGTCAGTTACGTCTGGGGCAAGCTGATTGACATCGGACGAAACGGTAATAATAACAGTGGCGCAGCGACCAGCATTGAAGATATTTACGATCTCGAAGGCGAATACGCAGTCTCAAATTTCGATGTGCCGCATCGTTTGCAGGCAAGCTTCAGTTACGAGTTGCCTTTTGGAAAACGGAAAAAAATCGGTAGCGACTGGAACAGTTTTACCAATATTTTGCTGGGCGGATGGCAAGTCAGCGGAACCATTACGCGGCAAGCAGGAACTCCGATTTCATTGGTGGCAAATGGCATTGGCTTAGGCTTTGCGACGCGCCGAACTGATAAGGTAGCAGGAATTGCCAGCTATGATAATTCCGCTTCACGCGCACGCTCGGGCGATACCTGGTTTAATACAGCATTGTTTACGCAACCTGCCGATTTTACTCTGGGTACAGGGGCACGCAATTTCAGTGATGTGCGTCGTGATGGTTATCGCAATGCAGATTTATCTATGCTGAAAAATTTCTACTTGTTTGAAGGAAAACACAAAATTCAGTTCCGCGCAGAATTCATCAACGCCTTTAATTTAGTCGTTTTTGGTACGCCCGGATCGAATGTCAGCGATCTGGTAAACTTCGGAAGAATCACTACGCAAGGCAACACACCGCGCAATATTCAAATGGTGTTGCGCTATACATTCTAGGCGTAGAGATGAACTGACCAATATTCATCCACCAGGACACAAGCACTAAGAGAGACAGGAAGCAGTAAGTGTTTATCTTCGTGATCATTCGTGTGTCTTGGTGGATGAGAGAAATCATTTTTTTCAAGAGGTACGAATGCGATTGCTTACATTGGCTTTGCTCTTCTTACTTTTCGTCCTTCCAACGACCGCACAACCAAAAACATTTGATGTCGTCGTGTACGGCGGCACCGCTGGCGGCGTGATGACTGCCGTTGCCGCCGCGCGAGAGGGCTTGACGGTGGCGTTGCTTGAGCCGACGAAGCATCTGGGCGGTATGGTCACAGGCGGATTGAGTCGCACGGACTTCGGCAAGAAAGAAGTCATCGGCGCAATTGCTTTAGAGTTCTATCAACGCGCTGGAAAAAAGTACGGGCGCGACATTGAATGGATGCCCGAACCGCGCATCGCCGAAGCCGTCCTCAACGAAATGATTGCCGAAGTCAAAACGATTACGGTTTTGCTGAATCATCGCCTCAAAGAAAAAGGCGGCGTCAAAAAACAAGGCACGCGTGTCACAGAAATCACGATGGAAAATGGCGCGCGTTTTGTGGGAGCGATTTTCGCTGACGCAACGTATGAAGGCGATTTGATGGCGCAGGCCAAAGTCGAATTTACGTGGGGACGTGAATCATCCGCGCAATACAACGAATCGCTCGCGGGCGTGCGTCCCAAAGACCGCAATCATTCATTCGATTTTGCGGTCTCGGCCTACGATGAAAACAAAAAGTTGTTGCCCGAAATTCAAAAAGAACCACGCGGCGAAATTGGCGCGGGCGACCGCAAAGTTCAGGCGTACAACTTCCGCATGATTCTGACGGACGATCCGACCAATCGCATCACATTTGCCAAGCCAGCCAACTATGACGCGAAACGTTTTGAATTGGCGGCGCGTTGGCTGCAAGGTTTTGTGAAAGACAAAGGCCGCGCTCCACGTATGAATGAAATCCTGTTGCCCGCGCAAGTTGCTGGCAAGCAGAAATGGGACTTCAATAATCGCGGCGCGTTTTCGACTGATTACATCGGCAAAAGCTGGGACTATCCAAACGCGAGTTACAAACGCCGCGCCGAGATTTGGCAGGATCACAAACGCTACACCGAGGAGTTGTTTTACTTCCTCACGACAGACCCACGCATGCCGAAGGAAACGCAAGCTGAAGTCGCGCAATTCGGCATCGCCAAAGATGAATTCACCGACAATGACAATTGGCCGTATCAGCTTTACGTGCGTGAAGCACGCCGTCTGGTCGGTGATTACGTCGTCACGCAAAAAGACATTCAGACCGAATTGACGAAGCCCGACGTGATTGCGATGGGTTCTTACAACAGCGATTCGCACAACGTGCAACGCTACGTTACGCCCGAAGGTCACGCGCAAAACGAAGGCAATATGGAAGTCGCCGTCACGCCCTATCAAATCCCGTATCGCATGTTGTTGCCCAAACAAACACAGGCGACCAACTTGCTAGTGCCCGTGTGTTTTTCCGCCAGTCATGTGACGTATTCGACATTGCGAATGGAGCCGCAGTACATGATGCTTGGGCAAGCGGCTGGCTTGGCGGCGAAGCTGGCGATTGAAAATAAAGTCGCTGTGCAAGCGATCAATACACAACAGTTGAGCGCGAAACTCAAAAGCCTCGGCGCTGTGTTTGAATGGAAGAAACCAGGAACAAAATAATGAAAAGTGATCTGATGAATTTATCCTAAATTTTTCTGCCAGCTAAATTCTGATTTGGCTGGCAGAAAAATGAGGGCAGAAAAATAAAAGAGCTTTCACAGATTGAGGGTTGATATGCAGCGAATTTTATTGGCCTTGTTGTTGTGCAGCGTGAGCGCGTTGGCGCAGACGAAACAATATGACCTCGTGATTTATGGAGGAACCGCTGCCGCTGTCACTGCTGCGATTCAAGCCCAACAGATGGGCAAATCCGTCATCATTGTTTCGCCCGACAAACATCTCGGCGGATTGTCGAGCGGTGGCTTGGGCTTTACCGACACAGGCAACAAAGCCGTGATTGGCGGACTCGCGCGCGAATTTTATCATCGCGTTTGGCAGCATTATCAAAAGCCGGAAACGTGGCAATGGGAGCCGCGCGAAAAATTCGGCAACAAAGGTCAAGGCACTGTGGCGATGGACGGCGCGAATCGGACGATGTGGATTTTTGAGCCGCATATTGCCGAAAAAGTTTTTGAGGAATTGATTGCTGAATACAAAATTCCCATCGTCCGCAACGAATGGCTCAACCGCAAAAACGGTGTCAAAAAATCCGGCGCAAATATTGTTTCATTCAAGACGCTGAGCGGTAAAACTTACGCTGGAAAAATGTTCATTGATGCGACGTATGAAGGTGATTTGATGGCGACGGCAGGCGTCAGCTATCACACCGGGCGTGAATCCAAAGACCAATACGGCGAACAATGGGCAGGCGTGCAAACCGGCGTGCTGCATCACAAACATCATTTCGACGCAGTGAAAGAACGCATCAGCCCGTACTGGATTCCGGGCGATCCGAGCAGCGGAGTCTTGCCGAAAATTTCCACTGCGTCGCCTGGTGAATACGGCGCGGCAGATAAAAAACTTCAGGCGTATTGCTTCCGCTTATGTATGACCGATCACGAAGCGAACCGAGACCCTTTCCCGAAACCTGCTGGCTACGATCCGAAGCAATACGAATTGCTGCTACGCGTATTCCAAGCAGGTTGGCGCGAGACTTTTCAGAAATTCGACCGCATCCCGAATCACAAGACCGACACCAACAATCACGGCCCGTTCGGCAGCGACAACATCGGAATGAATTACGATTACCCCGATGCTTCGTATGAACGCCGCCGCGTCATCATTAAAGAACACGAGCAGTATCAAAAAGGTATGCTCTGGTTTATGGCGAACGACCCGCGTATGCCTGCCGAAGTGCGGGAAGCCGTCAGCAAATGGGGTTTGGCACGGGACGAATTCAAAGACAATGGCAACTGGCCACATCAAATTTACGTCCGCGAAGCCCGTCGCATGATCGGCGCGTATGTGATGACCGAAAATGAATTGCTGAAAAAACGCGCTACGCCCGACTCTGTGGGCATGGGTTCTTACGGTATGGATTCGCACAACATCCAACGCTACATCATTGGCACGGGCAAAGACGCGTACGTGCAAAACGAAGGCGACATCGGCGTGTCTACGAATGGTCCTTATCAAATCGCGTATGGCTCGCTCGTACCGAAAAAAGGGGAAGTGAATAATTTGTTCGTCCCTGTCGCGATGTCGAGTTCACACATCGCGTATGGCAGCATTCGGATGGAACCTGTGTTTATGATTCTCGGACAATCGGCGGCTACGGCGGCGGTGATGGCGATTGAGGGCAAGATAGCTGTGCAGGATGTGCCATACACAAAATTGCGCGAGCGGTTGAGACAGGACAATCAGGTGCTTGAATTTTTGCTGCCCACCTCAACCAGGTAAGTAATTTTTATTGAGAAAAGATCAAAGATTACACAGAAAAAATTCTTTTTCAGAACAAAGACTTATTCAAACTCATCGCCTGACGTTTCACTTGTTGCCAATAACGACTGAAACGTTTCAGGTCAATTTGTTGCGTTTCGGCTAACGATAAATTCACGAAGACAGGCGCAGGAAGAAATTCTACTTCAATATTTTCTTGGTTTAGTGCCGCCACGATTTGTCTGAAATGTGGAGTGATGCTGGTAACGGTAATGATGCGTTGACAAGCATGCTCCTGCATCGCTGCCATTAATTCTAAGGTGATATTACCTTTTCGAATTTGGATGGCGGGAATTTCGAGTAGACATTCATAAAGAAAGGCGATGCGTTTGAGGGTGATGTTATGGGTCGCTATCAACTCTTCATCAAAAACGAACACAACAGGGCGATTGGGATATTGCTGCAAGACGGGGCTGTGCGGGTCAAGGCAGTCATCATAAATCCAAAGCAAGGCGTCGTTCATCTGTGTCCTCCGCCAATATTTTCGTTATTCATTTTTGGGAATAAACGTTGTTGCAACTCATCGTATGATCCATCAAAGGGGCAGCCCTCAGTATTGAACGGACATTGCCGACAAAATTTCCCCTCAGTGAATTGGTCAATATTTTCGCGGTTGAAAAAATATGGCTTCGTCGAGAATGTGCTGGCGATCCATTGCCAGGACAAATTATTACTGGCGGGATCGCCATCTAATAAGTGCTCTAAAAACCAGCTCGCACCCGCCTGCCAACGTACCCGCCGCCAATGTATGACATAGCTCGCAACCCACATTCGTGCGTGATTATGTAAAAAACCTGTCGTACGCAGTTCGTGAGAAAACGCATCAACACACGCCAGCCCTGTTTTTCCAGCACGAATATCATCCGGTAATCCGAGCGCATAATCGGCGGGACGAAATCCGGTTTTATAAGATTCTCGATCCTTCCAAACTCCATCGCCAATTAGTTGGTAGACCCGCTGCCAATAATCGCGCCAGCCTAACTCGTTCACTAATTTTTCAGCTGCTTTGCCGCCGCGTTGCAATGCCAGTACGCGTACTTCGTCAAGCGTGATAACGCCGTGTCGTAAGTAGGGTGAGAGTCGGGTGATTGCTCCGTACAAATAATTGCGGGTCTTGCCGTATTTGCCCGGATCAATTTGTTCGAGCAGTTTTTCTGCGGCTTGACGCCCGCCACGTATTTCAGAAATTTCCGGTGAACGCGCTGCCGCCTGCGGGAAATTTTCATGCAAATAATCGCTTAATTCATTTCGATCAATAAAATCAGTACGAAGCTTCATTTTATTTTCGTTGCTTTACCCGGATCATTTTTATACTTGCGGCAAGCGTCGCTGCAATACAAAACGCTTTCCCAAATTTTTGCCCACTTCTTGCGCCAGGTGAAGGCACGTCCACATGTCGCACAAACTTTCGTCGGCAAATCACTTTTTTTCATGGATTCATCAAGTCCAAAATTTTTTCTGCGGCTGTAATACCTGAGATTGCTGCGCCTTCGATGCGTGGTGCGCCGAATCCATCACCTGCAAACGCGAGTGGGACACCTTCATTAACCACTAAACAAGCTTCGGGATGTAGCACTCGCGGCTGACTGTAACGCCAACGATGGACTTGCCAACTCTGTACGGAATCACCTAACCACTCGTGAGCGGCAGACAATAATTTCTCAGCGATTATTTCGTGCTTGGCGTCCCAGTGTTCTCGCGTGAATTCTGCTCCGGCGTGAATTGTAACCGTGAAAACATTGGGTGAAATTCGTTTCCGATGATTGTCAGCCATCCAGGCAATCGGTTCACCTTGCAATTGCAAAGCACCTGGCTCCGGCAAACGCGGAGGCGAATCTAATACGGCTAACAACGCAAAGCATGGGTCGTAGGTGATGCGCTCCAAGGTACCTCGTACATCTGTCGGCAAGGCGTAAGCTCCGGCGTCCAGCAAGTTCAGCGATTGCCCGGCTGGCGGTGTTAATATTAAGCTGTCAGCGGTTACTGATTCATTGTTTTCCAAATCAATTTGCCATTGTTTATTTTGGAAGACACGAATTACTTTTGCGTTGGTACGGACGTCAAGGTCTCGCGTTAAATATCGTGCAATCGAATTCATGCCCGCTGTCCCGCAATAGCGCGGATGCCCGTCGTGATTGGGGATACCATCGCTTTGCGCAAAGCCGGTTGCCCATTCGCGTACTAATCCAGCCGCCAGCCATTCGTCCACAAATTTCTGGAACCGTTCATCGCGTACAGTAAAAAATTGTGCACCGTGATCGAAGTAAGCTTTTTGGGAAGAAGCGACTTCTATCCAACGTGTCGCCAACCGCCCGCCTACACCGCGCCCTTTGTCCATGACGATGACGCGCTTACCGTGCGCTTGCAAGGTGTGCGCCGCCATCAGGCCAGCCATGCCTGCGCCAATAATGACGCATGAAAACGAGGAATTCATAAGTTGATAGTAGCTCCGATCATTCGCTAATCACCGGGAAATAAGACCCATAATTCAGGGCGTCCACTATTGCAATGAACTGCTCGCGAGAGCAGCCCTAAACAGCTCCATGACAAAAATAATGCAACGCGGGCAGCTTGCCATGCACCGTACGGTTCAGCCTCGTTCCTTGCTAAAGCGGCAAGGCGGCTGTCAACCGAAGGGATCGGGTGAAAGATGGTTTCAATTCCTGCTGAACGCGCAGGTTCATCATCTTGTAGTTTATCCAAAATCGTAATTGTTTTTTCGAAAAGCTTTGGAGAAATGCCACGCTGAAGCGCGAAATAATCTCCGGCTAAAACACCAGGACGACTTAGCGAAGGTAGGAGCAACAATCCTACAAATGACCAAAGCGTAAACCCGCAAGCAGTGCTAATGATTTCAGCAACAGAGTTGACGCCTGCACCTGGTAAAAAGGTTGCAAGATAAAAACCACCGACGTTCCATACCAAGGCTAATAATATTCCACGTGAACGGCTGCCGCTTTGCAGCACTCCGACGCGCCGTGAGATTTGCAAGGCAACTGCTTCGACCGATAATGCAGGTAATTGCAAAACTCGAGACTGTGAATGAAACCACTTGGAAGGAAGAATGAGGCACTCACGACCAGGTAATCCAACCCAACCACCAACAAATGCCGAATCTGTAACTTCAAAAATATTGATTTTTGGTGGTAAGGATATATTCCACGAATCCACTATTGCTCGGTATGGTTGTAAATCCACTGACACCGAGCGTAAAGCACCAATCCAACGTGCCAGCGATCCCTGCAAAACAAGCAGTCCAAACATCAAAAAGATGACAGCAATAGTTGCACCAAAGCGTCCGCCTGTACGTCCAGCGGTAAGTAAGACAACACCGACACCTAGCATGATTAGTGCCTGACCAATTACGCCACGCGCCAAAGTAAATAGAAAGCGGCTCCAGGTTGGAGCCAAACGGTGAAAGCGATGCGGCAACCAATATCCGCCCAGAAAATCGAAGGGGAAGCTCAGTACGATATAAGCAGTCAAAAAAATTGAAAGCGATCTAATGTCCGATAAAAAAGAATCCGATTGCGGAGAGAAAAGACGAGCAGGTATTGCAAAATATAGCATCGCCGCTGACAGTATTACCCAAAATCCGACACCACAAATACCTAACCATAAACGCGCTCTTGCGTATGTCATTACATTAATTCCTTCATAATGTCTTCATTGCTGATGAGAGTGTTTGTAAAAATTCTTCAGCTTGATCCTGCACACGTAACCGCTCATCTGCATCAAGATATTTCAGGCCTAAGACATTGGGTCCCATTCTTGGATTGGCACGTAATTGTGGCTCAAAGCGCAGCAAAAAATTCCAGTAAAGAAAATTGAAAGGACACGCATCTTCTCCCGTACGCGCCTTTGAATTGTACGCGCAGCTCTGACAATAATTACTCATTTTGTTGATGTATGCTGCTGAAGAGATATACGGTTTAGTGCCAACAATGCCGCCATCCGCACACAATCCCATGCCGATGACATTTGGTGTGACGACCCAATCGTAAGCATCAACATACAGAGACAAAAACCAATCATTCACTTCTTTCGGATTGATTCCCGCCAGTAACGCAAAATTGCACAGCACCATCAATCGTTCAATGTGATGGCTGTAGCCTGTCTCAATCACACGCCCGATAATTTGTTGCAAACAATTCATGTTGGTTTTTGCCGTCCAGAAAAAATCTGGTAATTGGCGTGTCGCGTTCCAATGATTGAGCGTGTGAAATTCCGGCATCATTTTGTGATAACGCCAATAGACATATTCGCGCCAGCCAATGATTTGACGGATGAAGCCTTCGACCGAATTGATGGGCGCACATCCAGCGCGATAAGCGGCTTCGGCACGCTGGATAATTTCGAGCGGCTCCAATAAACCAATATTCATCAGCGGCGATAAAACCGAATGAAATAAAATGGGTTCCTCTTGTGCCATCGCGTCTTCGTATGCGCCAAAATTCGGCAAACGGTTTTCGATAAAATCGTCCAAAACCTTGAGTGCTTGCTCACGCGTCACAGCCAAATGAAAATTTTTCGTTGCGCCAATATTGTCAGGACAGACGGCGTCAACTTTGGTGATCACAGCTTGTGTGATCGCATCGGGAGCGAATGAAATTGGTGGGAGCCGTTTTATTTTCGCGTTGTAAGGTTTTCGATTTTCATGATCGAAATTCCAGGCTCCACCGCTCGGTGCGCAATTTTCTTCCAACAGGACGCCGAAATGTTTACGCATGGCACGGTAGAAATTTTCGAGAATTAGTTTCTTCCCAGATTTTTCTTCCGGCGCAAACTGTTCGACCAAAAAATGAGAGTTCTTAACGATCTCAATAGCTATTTTTAATTTGCCGGCATGCTGATGCTGCAATTGCCGCAGTTCCCACTCAGCACTTTCCATCATCCACAATTTTCGCGGCTGATATTCGGCGAGGTGATCCCGTAATCCGGTTTGAAAATTGTCAGCTTCGCGGTAATCCACGCGCCAACCTTCTTGCCGTAATGAATGCGCAAAATGCCTCATAGCAGAGAGAACTAAAATTACCTTATGCTGATGAGCGTGACGTTCCTGCATTCGATCAACTGCTTCGATCATCACGACTACACGTTGTGTCTTTTGCGCCGGATCAAGCAACGGATGACGCGGAAATAATTGATCGCCAAGGATCCAAATTGATTCAAGCCCAGATTGCATGCGCGTATTTTTATCCGCAATTGTCACAGCCATAGCACGAAAATTTTTCCTGAAGTATAAATCTTGAATCTAAGTCAGTCTTATCCGTCACGGTGCTGTTCCAATCAGGCATATTCGCGGGAACAATCACGTATTGACAAATTTGTAGTGATGTCCAGTTTGTACATCCCCTACGGCAGCATTCGCATGGAGCCTGTGTTTATGATCCTCGGTCAATCCGCCGCAACAGCGGCGGTGCTGGCGATGGATGAGAACATTGCGATACAGGATATATCGTATGAAAAATTGCGTGAGCGGTTGGTACAAGATAAACAGATCCTTTTGTTCGGTAATAAGTAATTTTGGCTTTACAATATTTTCGTCGTTAGGAATATAAATAAAAAAAGCCGCAGCTTATCACTGCGGCTTTTTGGGCTTATTCAAGTTGCGCTGAACAACATATTTTCAACGCCTGTCTCTATTATCGTTTTTTCCAAAAATGATACAGTGCACCACCGCCGCCGCCGATCAACGCGCCAATTCCTGCGCCTTTCTTTCCGCCAGCCAGTGCGCCGATGCCAGCACCAACTGCCGCTGGTGCAGCAATTGTCAATGCTGTTTTCAGTTTGGAATTACGTGCGCGGGTTTCTCTGTAAACAGGGCGCTCTACTGTTCGATAATTTGTCACCGTTCGTCGTACCGGGACAGTACGATTTACCGTAGTATTTATTACGCGTACTGGTTGCGTTTGCACAGTGGCTTGCGTTTGCCCCTGATGACCATTGGCATAGCCTTCCTTAAAGCCTTCGTTGTAACCAGGGCGGCTGCTATCCAGTACATTAGTGCCTTGTCCTGTTTTTGCATTACTAAAGCCATCGTTGTAGCCAGTTTTATAATCGCTTAGATAAAACTTCGAATCCTCAACAGTTTCAACTGGCGATGCCACTGCTGGCGATGTTACTGGTTGCGATGCAGGCACGAACGTTGCCGCCACTGCGTCTGCGCTCGCCGCATCAGATGTCGTCCAGCGACCAACGGCAAATGCCGAGAGTAATAATGCAACTGCTAGTCCTAATGAAATAAAACGTTGTACTTTTGTCATATCGATAACCTCCAAAATTTGTGAGAAATAATTGCAAGGGACAAGTAATCATATGCAACTTGAATGCCACGCCTGATTGAAATTAGCGCAATGATAAAACTCTCGTCCGCGCAAACACTTACCGCCAACATTAGAATTTTCGGCAAACGATGATGTTGTTCTATATCGGGTACACCCGGAATTACTTACACGATATGGGGCATATTTCTCGATTTGGCTGAATGGATATTTCAAAGTCAACAGAAATACTGTAAATAATAAGAGCGACCCTGAAATAACTAAAAATTCATGTGTAATCTAAACAAAATATTATGATCAAAAATACTTATGATGTTCTCATCGTCGGCTCTGGCGCTTCAGGCGGTATGGCTGCGCATATCCTCACGCAAAAAGGCGCGAAATGTCTGGTGCTGGAAGCTGGCCCGTTAGTTGATTTCAATCGGCAACGCGGTGTGAAAACTTCGTATGAATTGCCGTATCGGGGGCTTGGCAAACCGGGAAAATTATCGCTGATTTATCAGGCGAATGAATTCAACGCGCATCAATGGGTAGACGAAAAAGTGCCGTACACTTACGCTGAAAATCAACCGTATAGCTGGGGGCGGATTCGGATGATTGGCGGCAAAGCGAATTTCTGGGGACGCATGTCATATCGCCTCGGCGACTTTGAATTCAAAGCCAAAGACCACGATGGCTTCGGCGAAAATTGGCCCATTAGTTATGCGGAGCTGTCCCCTTTTTATGACCGCGTCGAGCCGATTTTTAAGGTGAGTGGGCGCAAAGAAGGCTTGCCGCAATTGCCGGATGGAATTTATGAAGAAGACCCTACGCCGGATGGTGAAGCGCTGCAACGCATTTCAAATACAGCTAAAAAATTTGGTACAGTCGCTACCAAAATCCGTCGCGCCCAAGGCGAAGGCGCGTTTGCAAGCTCACTGAATTTGTTGTTGCCGAAGGCACAAGCTACTGGCAATTTGACGATTGTTCCGAATGCTGTCGTACGCGCTGTCACTACGGATAAGCAAACAGGCAAGGCGAATGGCGTGAGTTTCTTTGATCGGCAATCAGGCCGCGAGATGCATGCCGAAGCGAAAGTCGTAGTGCTGGGTGCGTCGTGTTTGGAAAGCACGCGTATTTTGCTGAATTCCAAAATCGCCAATTCCAGCGGCGTGCTGGGGCATTACTGGCACGATCAGTTTTATATTCCTAACGGCGTAGTCGGTGTAATGCCCGAAGCGCGCAACGGCAAAGCTCCCAATGGCTTGCTGGGCAGTGGCGGCGTGATTCCGCGCTTTCGTAATCTGAAAACGCGCGAGAAAAATTTCCTGCGTGGTTATGCCTGTGATGTGAATCCGGGCATTACGCCGGATGCGAAATATTTTCCGACGTGGGGCGCTGAATTAGAAAAACTGGTGAGCGATCATAGCAGAGCGGGGATTGGCACTACGATCATGGGCGAGACGCTGCCGCGCTTTGAGAATCACATCAAACTTGATCCCAAAGTCACCGACGCGTGGGGCATTCCAGTGGTGAATTTTAATGTCAAATACACCGACAACGAACACAACATGGCAAAAGATGCCGTCAACACCATCAGCGAAATTTTCCACGATAGCGGCTTTGAAATTCTCCATCAAAACGAGGTAATGAACCGCACAGGCCGCAGCATGCACGAATTAGGCACGTGTCGGATGGGCGACAATCCAAAAACTTCGGTACTGAATAAATGGAACCAAAGCCACGACATCAAAAATTTATTTGTGATGGACGGCAGCAGCTTTGTGACTGGTGGATCGCAAAATCCTACGTTGACGATTATGGCGCTGGCAATGCGGGCTTCGGAATATTTGGCAGAGCAATTGCGCACAGGTGCGCTGTAAAAAAATTTTCGGCTGAGGCGGTATGCGAGAAGAAGTTTTTGATGTCATTGTCGTTGGAAGCGGACCCGGTGGCGGTGTCGCTACGTTTGTGCTGACACGTGCAGGCTTGCGTGTGGCATTGGTTGAAGCCGGTCGTCAGCTTGTACCCGGTGTCGATTACAACGATCACGCGATGCCGTATGAATTGGCTGAAATGCGTGCTGATCCAGCGCGACGCGACAAAGTGCCAGGTTTTCCATACGAAAAAAATCACTTCACTCCGGTCGGTGATAATCCGAATCATCTGATGCTCAAGGCGGTAGGTGGACGTTCACTTTGTTGGGCTTCGCATTCGTTGCGGTTCGGGCCGCAGGATTTTAAACGTTGGGAAATCAGCTACGATCAGGTTGCGCCGTATTACAGGAAAGTCGAAAAATTCGCGGGTGTGCATGGCTTCAAAGATGGTCTGTGGAATATGCCCGATGGAGAATTTCAAAAAGGCGTACTGATGCGTTGCGGCGAAGCCAAGTTGAAAATCGGGACAGCGGCCATGAAAGCAGGCGGACGCGAAATTGATTTCGTTCATCAACGAAAAGCGATTCTCACCGAGCCGCATTGGTCAGGTCGCGCGCTTTGTCATTACTGCGGCGGATGCATGAAAGGCTGCTGTGTTGACGCGAAATATACTTCAGCAAATACGGCGATTCCTGCGGCCCTGAAAACGAAAAAGCTGACGATCTTCAAAGAAACGATGATGACGCGGATTGAGACGGATAAAGATGGGCGAAAAGTGCGTGGCATTCACGCGAAAGACAAAGACGGAAAAGACGTTTTTATTGCGGGAAAAGCGTTAGTGCTGGCGTGTGGTTCAGTTGAAACGCCGCGTCATTTGCTGATTAATAATCTTGCGAACAGCAGTGGGATGGTAGGGGAAAATCTGGTCAGTCATCACGGCGTTTGGGTGTATGGATACTTCGACGATTTAGGCCAGCGCACAGGCGTTAACGAAGACGGCACTGATTGGTTTCATAGCCTGGTCACAGGCATGTATTGGAAAACCCCGAGCAAAAATTTCGACCTGACCTATCAAGTGCAATGCGGTTCCGGCCTGCGTCATCAGAAAATGGTGGTGAAAGATTTGCCGGGCTTTGGCAGCGATTTGAAAAAGAATTTGCGCGAAAAAAATAATGGTTATGTCGGCATGAACATGCAGGGCACGATGATTCGGTCAGCGCATAAATACATCGCCCTTGATCCGTCGCGCACCGATAAACACGGGCTGCCGTTGCCGTTGATTCATTTAAAATACGACGACAGCGACATTGCCCAAGTCAACGATTGCGTAGCGACCTGCGAAGAAATGATTCGCAAAAGCGGCGGCGCAATCATCAGCAGCCCTGGCACCAACATCACCGCCGCACAAATTACCGTAGATTCTGTGCATTGGGTCAGCACAACGCGTATGGGCAATAACCCGAAAACCTCAGTCGTCAATAATTCCGGCCAAAGCCACGACATCCCAAATTTATTTATCGGTGACGCGTCGGTGTTCACCGCCTACCCTGAAAAAAATCCGACGCTCACAAATATGGCATTGAGCTGGCGCATGAGCGAGCGATTAGTGGAACGATTCAAGCGCGGAGAATTGTAAAAAATATTCCCGACTTTAAGCCAAAATTCCCTTGAGCACTTTCCCTTCATCCGTTGGCCCAATTAAGCGTTGATTCAGCCCTTGATAAGCGTAACTGAACCGATGTGGATCAAGCCCTAATACGTGCTGAATCGTCGCTTGCAAATCACGAATGCCGACCGGGTTTTCGGTCGGGAAATAACCAAATTCATCAGTTTGTCCATACGCCAATCCCGCTTTGATACCGCCACCCGCCAGCCACATCGTGTACGCATTTGTATGATGATCGCGGCCGATATAGCCTTTGCGTAATTCAGTCCGCACGTTGTTTTGCATCATCGGCGTACGCCCAAATTCTCCTCCCCAGACGATTAATGTTTCATCGAGCAAGCCGCGCTGTTCCAAATCAATCAGCAGTCCTGCAATCGCGCGATCAATTTGTTGGCATTTAATTGGCAGCGTACCGTCAATGCTTTCGCCGAGCGATGAGCCGTGATGATCCCAGCCCCAATCGTAAAGCTGCACAAAGCGCACACCGTTTTCGATCAATCGTCGCGCCAACAAACAATTATTTGCAAACGTCGGGTCATCGCCTTTGTACGCCAGGCGCGGGTCATCGGCACTTTCAGCGGGCGAGACGTAGCCCGGTTTTGCGCCGTATAAATCCAAAATATGTTGAGGCTCTTTCGAGATGTCCATCACTTCTGGCACAGACGTTTGCATACGATACGCGAGTTCGTACTGCGCAATGCGTGTAAGCGTTTCGCTATCACCACTGCGTTCGTATTCGGCTTGATTCATTTTGGCGAGCGCGTCCAATGTGCGACGGCGCAGGTTGCGATCAAGGCCAGCAGGATTGCTTAAGTACAACACAGGGTCGCCGACGTTGCGGCATTGCACGCCTTGATAAACGCTCGGCAAAAATCCTGAACCCCATAATGATTTTCCGCCGTCGGGCGTTTTGCCGCCGGAAAGCAATACGACAAACCCCGGCAGATTTTCATTCACACTGCCAAGGCCGTATGTCACCCACGAACCCATCGCCGGATTGCCGAGACGCGACGACCCTGTTTGCACAAAAAGCTGGGCGGGCGCGTGATTGAACTGATCGGTGTTGACCGTGCGAATGATGCAGGTTTTGTCTACGACTTTGGCGAAATGCGGCAGCAGTTCGCTGACCCATTGCCCGCTTTGACCGTGCTGTTTGAATTTGAATTGCCCCGCGAGAATTTTGGGTACGCCTTTGATGAACGCGAAACGCTTGCCCGCCAGAAACGAAGGCGGCGCGTCTTTCATGTGCAATTTTTCAAGTTCTGGCTTGTAGTCAAATAACTCAAGCTGCGAAGGCGAACCCGGCATGTGCAGGTAAATTACGCGCTTCGCTTTGGGGGCGAACATGGGCGGTTTGCTTGATTGCGGATTATTCGATTGCGGAGTGCGGAGTGGGGATTTCGGAGTTGCGGAAGTATCGCGTGTGATCAATGTTTGCAGGGCGATTGCGCCAAGCCCTAAGCCGCTGTTTTGGAAAAAGTGCCGCCTCGTGATTTCCCGTGCGCTGATATTTTCAGGTGAAATTTCGTCGTTGTTCATAGCTTAATTTCGAGTAAGAAATTCATCCAAATTGAGAATTGCATTTGCTGTGACAATCCACGACGCAAACGCCGCTTTACTGATGCCGTTGGGTGCAATAACCCGCGCGGCTTTCAGCAACGCGTTCGCTTTTTCTGGTGCGGCTGTAAATTCTTTTTGTGCATCTTTTTGTAGAGCGAGTAATGGTGCAGTTTCTCCTGCACGCAATGGTCGGATAAGCGCCAAACGCAAGCCACGTATAGTTCGTGCATTTGATGTAGCTTCCGTTAGCATTCGTCGCGCCAAACCTGCCGCAGCTTCCAAATAAACGGGATCATTTAATGTCACGAGTGCCTGCAAGGGCGTATTTGTACGAATGCGGCGCATCTGGCAAATTTCACCGCTGCCAGCGTCAAACGTAACCATTGTTGGATATGGCGTAGTGCGCTTGAGGTACGTGTACAAGCCACGCCGAAAACGATCTTCGCCCTCAGCATCAATCCAGTTTTTGCCGTTGTACGTCGAACGCCACAATCCGGCGGGTTGCGGTGGCATCACGGGCGGGCCGCCCATTTTGGATGAAAGCAATCCGGCGACAGACAAAGCCTGATCGCGCACTGCTTCGGCGCCAAGGCGAAAGCGTGCGCCGCGTGAATTCATAGCGTTGCGCGGATCGGCTTCGCGCAACGGCGCAGAAATTTCTGAAGCTTGTTTGTAAGCCTCACTCAGTACAATGGTCTTGATAAGTTTTTTCAGCGACCAACCGTTGTCGCGGTATTCCGCCGCCAGCCAGTCAAGCAATTCAGGATTTGTCGGAGCCGAACCTTGCGCGCCAAAATCTTCTTCGGTTTCGACGATGCCGATGCCGAAGAGTCGTGACCAAATCCGATTTGCCCACACTCGTGGTGTTAATGGATTTTCACGATTGACGAGCCACGTGGCTACGCCGAGGCGATTCAGAGGAGCGTTTGCTGGAAACTTTCCGAACGCAGAAGGGACGTTCGGTGAGACGCTTTCACCTGACTCAAGAAAATTGCCTCGGATATGAATTTTCGTCGTGCGTTGTTTGTCAGCGGCGAGTTCCCGCATCAGCGGCAAGCGTACGATGTTATCAGTGAAATCTTTTTGCGCTTTATAAGCTGCGGCAAGATCATCGCAAAGCTTGCGAATTTCTGGCGAAACAATTGGCGGTTGCAGTGTTGACGGATCGGCTTCGCTGGTCGCCAGACGAAAACGACGTAGCGTATGCGTTTCGCCAAATTGCTGTGAAATCGTCACACGCAGGTTTGTTTCTTTGCTTAGTTGCAGCGGCGCAGAGAAGTTGAAAATTGCCGTATGCTTTTCGTGCTCGCGTCCTTTGACCGACCAACCTGTTTTTTCGTCGCCATCAATTGCGGCAATGATTACACCTTTTTCGTGAGCAAAATCTGCGCGTGCATCCATCAATTTCAATGATCGCGCATCAGGCAACTCAGCCGAGAATTCAGACAACACAAAATGTGCACTATTGCGTCCGACTGCGAATTCGCCGCTGCTGGTTTTTTCGGGTAAAGCCTCAAGCCGTAAAGCTGTATGCGTTCCCGCCGCGAGCGTGAGCGTCACGAAGTAAGTCTCTTCCGGCGGATTTTTCCCACTTACGGTGACGCTGCCATCTTTCTGCGCGGCAATGGTTGCGCCGTCTCTCGAAGTGGCTTCGGCAACTGTCGCAACACGCCATTTGCGTTCTTCAGGTTCGTTGGTTTTATCAGCAGTATTTTCCAGCGCAATCAACTCAGCACCGAGTTTTTCGATATTCGCTTGCAGCTGTTTGCGTTCGTCCTGTTCCTTTGGCGAAAGCATTTCCATCGTCGGCGCATCGGTATTCAAATCAGCGTCTTCGGTCTGATTGAACAGCGCATAAAAACTGTAATAGTCATTGTGCGAAATCGGATCGTATTTGTGCGTATGACATTTCGCGCAGCCCATCGTCAGCCCCATCCACACCTGCGCTGTCGTGTCTACACGATCTTTGACGGCGGCAACGCGAAATTCTTCATTGTCCGTGCCGCCTTCGTCGTTAGTCATCGTATTGCGATGAAACGCGGTGGCAATCAACTGTTGTTGTGTTGGGTTAGGCAATAAATCTCCGGCGAGTTGTTCGATAGTAAATTTGTCGAGCGGCATATCCGCGTTGAGCGCATTCACAACCCAATCACGATACGGCCAAATCGTGCGTCCCAAATCTTTTTCATAACCTTTCGTGTCTGCATAGCGCGCCAGATCAAGCCACATCCGCGCCCAGTGTTCGCCGAATTGTGGTTTCGCCAATAATTCATCTACCATTTTTTCATACGTCGCAGGTGAAGCGTTCGCCGCAAATTTATCTGCAATTTCAGGCGTCGGCGGTAAGCCAATCAAATCAAGCCACAAGCGTCGTACAAGCGTATGCGGTGCAGCCTGCGGACGTAGCGTGAGATTCTTTTTCGCCAACGCCGCACTCACTAACGCATCAATCGGTAGTTGTTTGCTGATGGTAATCACAGGCCGCGTCACTGGCTCAAATGACCAATGCAATCCCCATTGCGCGCCTTCGGCAATCCAACGGCGAATGATTTCAATTTGCGCAGGAGTCACTTGTTTGTGAGTGCTCGGCGGCGGCATTACGACATCGGGATCAGTACTAGTCAGGCGGGTGAGGATGACACTTTTTTCGGGTTGTCCGGGAGCTATGGGGAAACCGCTGCGACGGTTAGCTTTGGCATCAGCTTCGACATCCAAACGCAATCCAGCTTTGCGATTTTTTTCGTCGGGACCATGACAGGAAAAACAATTCGCCGCCAAAATTGGCAACACGTCGCGACCATAGCGCAAAGGCTCAATCGCAGATGCGCCTGATGGCGTGAATAAATCTGCCAGCACCAATAAAATCAGAATGATCAGTGCAGATTTGAGAATTCGTTTGAAACCAGAACGTTGTCTTTCGTTTTTGAATGAATGCATGATGGAGCTTTCTTTATTTGTCTGGCATAACACCAGTTTTCTACTCTAACAGCTACAATGATCGTTAGAAAAGAAAATTTCGTAGTCCGACGTAGTGACAACACCATTTAATTTTTTGTGAGGTATTTCTGAAAATAGCTTAATTAACTGTTACACTTATGCACAACATTTACCAATGAATTGTCCTGAAATTTATCGGCACAATTTTTGGAATAAGAATAGTTTTTTATGCGATTACAAAGAAGGAGTACGAAATGAAAAAAATTATGTTAGGCCTCTCGCTCGCATTTGTCCTGAGCGGACAAGCATTTGCTGGATTATCAATGCAAGATCCTGGCGACAAAATGAAAAGCGGTGTGAAGAGTATTGGCAAAGGCGCAAAAGACATCGGTAAAGGCACGGCAGAAGGTGTGAAAACTGCCGCGAAAGCTACGGCCAAAGGCGCAAAGCGCGCAGGCAAAGCAACGAAACGCGGCGTCAAAAAAGGTGTGAAAAAAGTGGGTGAAGGGACAGAAAAAGCAGGCGCGAAAATGAAACAGGTCGGGAAATAAAAAAATGCAGAAGCCCGCACGGGGTAAGGGCGTGAATACTCTGGGAATTATTCATTGAGTACTCACGCCCTTATTCCGTGCGGGCTTCTGCATTAGCGTTTCTTGACTGGAATTTTTTCCGGCGTAAAATTTTTCAGCAAGTTATTCTCAAATAATTTCAGAATCCTTTTGTATTCATCCGCCCAACTAGAAGCCCTTTCAAAACCATGATCTTCGACAGGATACGGCGCAAGCTCCCAATTTTCTTTTCTTAGCTCAATTAATTTTTGTGCAAGCCTAACTGAATCCTGAAAGTGAACATTCGTGTCTACCATCCCGTGACAAATCAGCAACGCGCCTTTTAATCCATTCGCAAAATAGATCGGTGAGCTTTGTTTATAGGCTCCGGGGTCACTTTGTGGGTTATTGAGAATATTTGCTGTGTAGGGATGATTGTAATGCGCCCAATCCGTCACAGGCCGCAAAGCCGCGCCAGCCGCAAAAACATCAGGCTCTGTGAACATTGCCATCAATGTAATAAATCCGCCGTAGCTGCCGCCATAAATTCCAATTCGTTTGGCGTCTACGCCATGTTCGCTGACGAGATATTTCGCGCCGTCTATGTGATCGGATAAATCTTTGCCGCCCATGTGACGATAAATTCCCGTGCGCCAATCGCGTCCGTATCCTGCCGAGCCACGATAATCAATGTCGAGCACCACGAAGCCACGTTCCATCAGCAAATGATGAAACATATATTCGCGGTAATATTGGCTCCACCAATTGTGAACATTTTGTAAGTAGCCTGCGCCGTGCACGAAGATTACGGCTGCGCCATTTTTCTTTGTTGGCACATAAATTCGCGCGGGAACTTCTGCGCCGTCTCGCGCCTTGATTTTTACGATGGGAGGAGCAACCCAATTGTAGTTGGCAAATTCAGGCAGCGGTGAATTTGTGATTTGTGCTCTTATTGCTGGAGCTGAAGAGATCGTCACTACTGTTGCGATACCAGGATTCGTTGCAGGAAACTGAGGATTTGATGTGAGGAATAGTTCAGGTGGCTTATTACTTCCTGAATAAATGAGTGCTTGCATCGAACCATCTGGCGAAAGCGTTACATCATTTTTTCCAACTTGATACGTCAAGCGATTTCGACTGCTGCCATCAAAATTCATCGAATAAAAATGTCGTTCGTGAGGACTACCTTCACTGGAAGCAAAATAGAATTTTGTTTTGTCTTCCGAAATTTCTACATCAGAAATTTCAAATGCGCCTTTCGTTAATTGGTTTGCTTCGCCGCTCTCAAAATTTTGCGTGTACAAATGTGCGTATCCGTCGCGTTCGGAAACAAAATAAAATGTTTTGTTGTCTGGTAACCAACCGAGCGAATCGCCTCCGAAATTGTTAATCCACGCGTCATCGTGCAAATGATCCAGCACCGTAGCCTTCGCCATAGCCGGATCAAATTTCATAATCCAGCGATCTTTGTTGTCGGCGGAACGTGCAATAATGATGGCCTTGCTGCCATCGTCTGACCATTTCAAGCCGAACAATCTCACCTCGCGTTCGCGGGGTTTTTCGGCTTTGTCTTCAGGATTTTTTGGCGCTTCTTTAAGGCCGTGATCGATGAATTTCGCTTCGCCAGTTTCGGCGTTAATGATGACGAGTTTCGTTTTGCCTTGCGTGTCGCCGACTTTGTTGCGGGCGGGAATGTCTTCGGTAAAAGCGGATTCGGTCACGTAATTTGGAACGATAGTATTTTTCGTGTCGCGGGCAGGTTCGTTGACAGAAACGATAGCGAATTTGTCATCCGGCGTGAGCGAAAGAATTCCGGGCGATTGACCGGCTGGCAAAAAATACGGTTTACGTTTTTCCTGTGCTTTGCGCTTGGCTTCCTGCTCTTCACGGTATTGCGCTTTTTCCTTCACGGCATCAAGTAATGCTTGTTCTTCTTTTTTGATGAACTCCTGACTGTCCGTACCTTTTTTCTTTTCATCAGGCGCAGCACCAGAGCGAATATCCGTGATTTGTGAGAGCGTGCCATCGGTCAGCGAAAGCGTATACAAATTATTTTGGCGCGTGAAATAAATGTGCTTTTGATCTTTAGTGAAATGCGCGTTGCTTTCGCCGTCGGAGGTTTTCGTTAATTGACGCCGTTCATTTTTCGCATGATCGTAGAGAAAAATATCACCTTCGTCGGTGTACACCGTGAGTGTTTTGTCTTTCGATAATTCACCGGAATTAGGCGGCGCAAGTTTTGCTTCGGCTTCAGTAAGTTTGCGCAAACCGCTGCCATCGCGGTTGACGACGTATAAATCTGGTTGCTTCAAACGCGGCTCGCCAGCGCGCTTCCAGCGAAAATAAATTTTTTGGGAATCACGCGACCAATACACGGCGCTCGGCGCGTAGCCCACCAAATCTGGCCCGCGCATAATGCTGTCCACCGTGAGTTCAAATTTTTTCGGGGCTGGTTGTTGCGCGAAACTTTGATAGGGAAGTAGGAGGAGGCAAAGACAAAGAGTCGTAAATTTACGAGATTTCATATTTGAAAAATGGAAGGGAATGTAACTGCACTAAAATTTATATTTGCCAGTCTAACTTTCGCTGACTGCCGTGGCTTCAATCTCAATCAGAAATTCTTTTCGGGCTAATGATTGCACGCCGATGAGGGAACACGCGGGCAATTTTTCAGCAGGAAAATATTGCCGGAGCAACTCACCAATCACTGCTGCATCTTCATATTTGTAATTGACGACGTAAAGATTAATTTTGACAACGTCGGCCAACGTAGCGTTTGCGCTGGCCAATGCGGTAGCAAAATTTAGCAACGCTTGTTTCGTTTGCGCTGCGAAATCTCCTGTGCCAACTAGATTTTGTTGTTTGTCTACGCCGACCTGACCCGAAATATAAATCGTTTTTACGCCATGATTTTCGACGGTGACAACCTGTGTGAAGAAATCTTTCCAGTCGGGTAATTCTTCCGGGTTGATAAATTTCTTTTGCACAAGAATGTCTCGAATATGCTAAGCGAATACAACTTTGCCATCGCCTTCGATAACGCTGCCGATTTCGTAAAAATCTTCGCCGGATTCGCGCAGGGAATCTTTCACGAAAGGCGCATTTTCAGGGCTTACAATCGCCACCATACCAATGCCGAGATTGAAAGTTCGCAGCATATCTTCGCGTGGCACGTTGCCGATTTTTTGCATCACTTTATATACGTCAGGAACCGTCCACGTGCTTTCATCAATTTGCACGTCAACGTTACTCGGCAAAATGCGCGGAATGTTTTCGACTAAGCCGCCGCCTGTGATGTGAGCCAGGCCTTTGATGATGCCTTCACGACCGATAAGTTTATCGAAGGCGGGCAAATAATTTTTATGTGGTTTTAATAATTGTTCGGCAACAGTGACGCCGAGTTCGGGAACTACGGAATCAACTTTGTAACCGGCGACATCGAGAAATAATTTGCGTGCGAGGCTATAACCATTGGTGTGCAAACCTAGTGAAGGTAATCCCCATACTAAATCTCCCGCCACAATACGCGAACCGTCAATGACTTTGGATTTATCTACCACGCCAACGATGAAGCCTGCGATGTCGTATTCGCCGTCAGTATAAAATCCGGGCATTTCAGCAGTCTCGCCACCGAGCAAAGCGCATCCGCCTTCACGGCAACCACGCGCTAGACCTTCAACGACAGATTCGATCACGCCGGGTTCTAATTTGCCGGTAGCAATGTAATCCAGAAAAAATAACGGGCGTGCGCCCTGCACCAAAATGTCGCCGATGCAATGCGCCACGAGGTCGTATCCGACAGTGTTGTGAACATCGGTCAGAAACGCAATTTTGAGTTTTGTACCAACGCCGTCCGCGCTGGCTACGAGGACAGGTTCGCGCATATCGGGAAACATGCCGCTGAACATGCCGCCGAAGCTGCCGATGTTGGAAAGTACATTTTCATTGAACGTCGTGTTCGCTAATTTTTTGATGCGGGCCACGGCATCGTTAGCGGCGTCAATGTTTACACCTGCGTCTTTGTAGCTAATAGATTGCGTCATAATTTGATATTGGTTTGGTCGGCGTCGTTATTTTGTTGCAGCTCAGCTTGCAGTTCTTCAACGCGCGCAAGCGTGTTTTCTTTTTCGGGAATGTTTGGTGTGAATTCGATTGCTTTGCCGAGGGAGTTGAATGTGACGTTAAGATAATCTCCGGCTTGCGAATTTTCCGGCAATTGTTTGAGAGGAATATCCAGCGAAGTTTCGTCACTGAAGATTAGCACTGCGATCTGGTCTTCGATGCGATCAATAAAGGCGATTGACGATTTTTGTAATTCAATATTCTTAGTCATTTTTTACCTTGGGACGAAATCCATAAGCTCCTAGTTTATCCGCCGTTGCATAGCCCACACGCATTAAATAAAAAAGAGAGTTAGGCATCGCATTGATGGCTTCGAGTGAAACTTTGTTGCGATCTTTTCCCAAAAAATATTTACCAGAAATTGGCTCGACCGCTAAAAATTCACCAATGTGGGACGGTTCTAAAAAAGCCTTTAAATGATCCTTGTAAAATCGTCTTCCTTCTTTTGCAAGATCACTTGTTCATGTCCGATTTTCGTTATCCTGTGCCAGATTAATATCTCCTTTGATAAAGAATGAGGCAAATTCTACTATGGATTCACGGACAATTCACTCCTCACTGCTTCTCTTCCTGACCAGGTTTTCGCCAGCGTCGTTTCGCGTGTCGGACGGGCTTCAAAGTTTTTTCCATCTGAGGAAATTTCGATCTCTCCCTGCAAATCTGTCCGTAAGGTTTTTATCTTCAAATTCTTTAGCCGATCCATTGTTAGTTGTGCCGGATGCCCGTAATCATTGGCTATCCCAACTGAGATGATGGCAAATTGTGGCGCTACGGTAGTTAGGAATTTTCCGCTCGTTGCGTGTCGAGAACCGTGATGACCTATTTTTAAAATATTCGCTTTCAAATTCACACCTGCCTTCATGAGGCGATCTTCGCTCTCAAATTCTGCGTCGCCTGTAAACAGCATGGCAAATGAACCATAACTTAATCGCAACACAACCGAATTTGCGTTTTGTACACTACGATCCTTCCCAATATCAGTTTCGGTAAAAAGCGGATTAGGCGGGCCGTACACGTTAAATTTTACGTCCGGCTCAATATCAATAGTTTGCCCGCGGACGGCTTTGATGTACGGCGTTTTATTATCCTGAATTTCAAGCAGCAATTTTTCGTATGTGACGGTTCCGTAGGTTTGTCCACTATCAAGAAATTGTTTGATGCGAAAATTATCAAAGACCTTTCGCATGCCGCCGATGTGATCAGCGTGTGGATGTGTGGCGATGACTAAATCAAGCTGTCTGACGCCGTGATTTTTCAGGGATTTGACGACCTCGTCGCCTGCTTCAACTGGGCCCGCATCAATCAAGATCGTTTTACCTTGCGGCGAAATAATAAGCAGGCTATCTCCCTGCCCCACATCCAGCGCATAGATTCTTAGCTGACCGCTGAGAGCGGGTTCATCAGGCTTGGCGGGTGGTTCGTAATCACCTTTCTCAACGGTTGGCCGACAAGCCAGCAATCCACCTGCAAGCATGACAATTAACAGTAACCCGATTAACTGTTTGAGCTTGTTGTCCATAGGAATTTTCTAAATTTGCTTCGATTTTCAGGTACGAGAATCTTTAGCTTTCACGCTCTCGAATAAGGTTCGTTGCCCGGCACGCGCGCTCGCGATTTGAACCGGCTGATCTCGCAATAAAGTCGGATAATTTCCGGTGTAGCAGGCACTGCAAAATTTTGAATCAGACGTATCATCAACTGCTTCGCGTAATCCGCCCAGACTCAAATATCCAAGTGAATCGGCATCAATGAATTCGCAAATTTCCTGGACAGAATTATTGGCACCAATTAACTCCTCTTTCGTCGGAGTGTCGACGCCGTAATAACAAGGCGAAATTGTCGGCGGGCAACTAATGCGCATGTGAACTTCGGTCGCGCCGGCTTCACGCACCATCTTCACAATTTTTTTAGAAGTAGTGCCACGTACCAGTGAGTCATCAATCAAAACTACGCGCCGACCTTCGATTAAGTCACGCACTGGATTAAGTTTGATTTTGACTCCAAAGTGACGGATTTGCGATTGTGGCTCAATGAAAGTTCGCCCGACGTAATGATTGCGAACCAAACCAAACCGAAATTTGAGATTGGAAGCAGAGGCGTATCCGATCGCGGCAGCGACGCCCGAATCAGGGACTGGAACTACAATGTCGGCATTTGCCGGATGTTCCTGCGCCAGAATGCGTCCCATTTTATGGCGACTTTTGTTAATGCTGCGGCCAAAAATTAAGGAATCAGGACGCGCAAAATAAACATGCTCAAAAACACAATGCGAAATTGGTTTGGGGTCGAATGGTTTAACGGAACGAGTCCCATCTTTATCAACCACAATTAATTCGCCTGGCTCAACATCACGAACATATTTTGCTCCGATCAAATCGAACGCACAGGTTTCTGAAGCGAAGACTGTCGCACCATCTAAATTTCCAATCGCCAAAGGACGAAATCCGCGTGGGTCGCGTACGGCAATTAAGCTTGACGGTGAAGCGAACACCAATGAATAAGCTCCGTCGTGTTGTTTGAGAGCATCAATAATTGCTTCAGATAAATTTGCAGCGCGGGAACGGGCGATTTGATGCAGTAAGACTTCGGTATCAGAAGTAGATTGAAAAATAGCGCCGTCGTTTTCCAATTGCTGACGCGCGGCAATAGCGTCAGGCAGGTTTCCATTGTGACAGAGCGCTAATAAGCCGTAGCTGCAATTCACGGAGAAAGGTTGCGCTTCGTTAATGCTGACTTTCCCGGACGTCGAATAGCGATTATGAGCAATGGCAATTGAGCCGGGCATTTGCTCTAGTCGGTCTTCATTGAAGACATCGCTGACGTGCCCCATGCCTCGTTCAGCATGCAGCTTTTCGCCATCGGCTGTGACGATACCAGCGGATTCCTGTCCCCGATGCTGCATTGAATAAAGACCCAGATACGCCAGTTTTGCGGCCTCAGGATGACCGTAAATTCCGAATACTCCACATTCATCGTTAAATTTATCAAACATTATAAATTTTATGGTGCTTTAAGGTTTAGTTAGTTTAGAAATTATTTATGAATAAAAGTCATTGCTTCAGCGCGAAGATTTGCATCTGTGCGGAAGATTCCCCGCAAAGCCGAAGTGACAGTAGTCGCCCCGGGTTTTTTGATACCACGCATGGTCATGCATAAATGCACGGCTTCGATGACCACCAGAACGCCTAGTGGTTGCAATGGTTCGCCGGAAAGCAAATCTGCAACTTGGGTTGTCAGGCGCTCCTGCACCTGAGGCCGACGCGCAAAAATGTCCACGATTCGGGCAAGCTTTGAAAGCCCCACAATGCGTCCATCCTGTGGAATGTATGCCACATGCGCGACACCAGTGAAAGGGATCAAGTGATGCTCACAAATCGAATGCAGGGAAATATCTTTCACTAAAACGATTTCCTCGTGGGCTTCAGATGGTAAAACCTTCATTTCAGCCTGCGGATTTTCGTATAACCCGCCGCAGATTTCCGCATACATTTCAGCCACACGGTTTGGCGTTTCAGCAATTCCGGGCCGCGAAATGTCTTCACCAAGACCTTCCAGAATCAGTCTGACTCCCTCTGCAATCTTTGGTAAGTTAAAGGGATTTTTATTTAATTGAATACTTGTCGCTTCGTTATTTTGGCTCATTACTTTTTTGTGTTTCCGCAAAAACTTTTTCTAAAAAGATATTATCGGCTGGGGTAAGATTTTAGGCAAATGCTGACTGTCAGCCCGCGCAGGAAGCCCTAAAATAAATCTTTTTCTTGATACGATCTATCAGGCTGGGATAAACTAATATTCTACATGTAGTTTGGTGCCCGCTATTTAACTACAGGTAGTAATCATTGCCGGGAAAAGCTAGTGAGGCTTCTCGCAAATTCGAAGTATTACTGCCTACTTAATAATAAATAAGAAAGATTATTTCTCTCATGCTTAATTACTACCTCACGGATCGCCGTTTTTGCCACGTCATAATTCTGATGATTTGTTTTGCCTGCTGCTTCAGTTTGGCTTGCAAAGAAGACCCTGTCAAAGCGAAGAAGCGTTATCTTGAAAGAGGCAAAAAATATTTGGAAGAAAAAAAATATGCTGAAGCAAAGCTTGAATATCGCAATGCTTTGGCGCTGGACAAAAAAAATATAGAAGCATTGTTTGGGTTGGCCGAATCAGACGCTGGGACCAATAATTTTCAGGAAGCCTTTGAACTCTATCGAGCAGTCAGCGAACTTGATCCTAAAAATATCGAAGCGAAAGTGCGTCTGGGAAATATTTACTTACAATTTGTCCGGGACTCCACCAGTGTGACTGAAGCTGAAAAATATGCGCGTGAAGTTTTAGAAGCTGATCCGAATCACATAGAAGGTCATATTTTGCGAGCAGGTGTTCACACCAGTAAGCAAAAATGGACAGAGGCTGAAGAGGATTTAAAAAAAGCGATAGAATTAAATCCCAAACGTCCTGAAAGTTATTTAAGCTACGCGAAATTTTTCCAGGAACGCGCCAAGCAAGAAACTGATAAATCAAAATTTAATGCCGAAGCAGAGCGGATTTATCAGCAGGCGCTTCAAGTTGATCCAAAATATACGTTGGGATATATCGCTTACGCAGATTTTCTTTATGGAATTCAGCGGATTGATGAAACTGAGGCGCAGCTTAAGAAAGCAGTAGATTCTGACCCTAAGGATCGTAATGCCTTAGCTTCGATTTCACGGTTCTATGAGGCGCGCAAGAATTTTACTGAGGCGGAAAAGTATCTAACAAGTTTGGCTGAGGTCAGTGGGGACAAAAATGCCAGCCGTGCACAAATTATTGATTTGCACGCACGAGACGGCAAAATTGATCAGGCTATTGGCGAATATCAGGAACTCTTAAAGCAAAGTCCAAAATATCTGCACGCTTATGTTCAAATTGCCAACCTCTATCTTCAAAAGGATGATCGCACGTCTGCGCTTCAACAGGTTGAAGCAGGACTTAAGCAAAGCAAACAGGATACGGAATTGTTATTGGTGAGAGGCAAAATTAATTCGTTGAATGGAAAGTTTCGGGATGCTTTCACGGATCTTGAGCAGGCACTTAAGCAAGATCCACGAAACATGATGGGATTGTACTCAATTACCCAGGCGCGACTTCAAGATGGCGATATAGAAAAAGCGCGTGCTTATAACAACGAGTTGCTTAGGTATTATCCGACCAGCCCGGCCGGCATCCTGATGCGGGGAAACATTGCTCTAAGCCAAGCCAAGCCAGACTTTGAAGAAGCGAACAAGTCAGCCGAAAAAGTGATTGAGATGGTCAATTATCTGAAGACAAATGTGGCTGCCTTACAAAGTTCTGGAGTCGAACCTGAAATTTTACCCGATCTTGAAGGCAAAGGTTATACCCTCAAAGGACTGGCCAAAATTAGCAAACGCGACCTGGCAGGGGCGCAAAGTGATTTTGAGCGAGCTGTGCAAGTTGATCCACGTAACCCTGAATCGCAGGGAAACCTGGCAGGCATCTATCTAGTCAAAAATGATCTGACAAAAGCTCGCCAGGCTGCTGATCAGGTGTTAGGCATGTCGCCAGTCGTAGAACAATCCGTCACGAAAGCTATCACTGTCTTAATGGCGCAAAAAGATTTTGCCGCTGCCGTGCAGAAATTAGACGCTTTAATCGCTTCACATCCAGGTAAAAAAGCATTTTTGTTAGACCAAAAGGTTCGGATTTATTCTGCGCAAGGCGACATCGCAAATACCGATGCTACCTTGCGTCATATTATGCAAGCCGACCCGAATTATGCTAATGCATATTTTGAAAAATTTGCTCTTTTAAAGAATCAAAATCAATCAGATCAAGCAGTGAACGAATTGCAGCAACTGGTGACGCGTCGTCCTGATAATCCTCGTCAGATGGCACAGGCTTTGTTGTTAATTGCGATGGTAGACGAAGAAAAAGGTCGTTTTGATGAGGCTGCGAAAAACTATGAAAAGGCTATCGGGTATGATAATCGTTCGGCAGTTGCCTCAATCGCTTTGAATAACCTGGCGTGGCTAATTGCAGATAAGGGAAAAGGAAATTTAGACAAAGCCGCAGAACATGCCCGCAAAGCCATTGAAATTTCTCCTGCCATTGCCAGTTATTACGACACGCTTGGTTACGTCCTGACGAAGAAGAAAATCCATAACTTGGCAATTCCTCAATTTCAGAAGGCAATCCAAATGCGTCCTAATGATCCCTCATTTTATCGCCATCTGGCTCAGGCATATCAGGAAAAAGGAGAGCGTAGTAGTGCTGTTCAAAATTATCAAAAAGCTTTGAGTGTAGGTGGTGATAAGTACAAGGATGCTGAAGCCGTCACGGCGGAATTGAATCGGCTCAAATAATCTGTCAAAATGCACATTCAGATTAAGTTTTGGGCAAAAAATCAGAAAAAAGAGTAAATTTGATTCGTAGTTTCATGAAAATACTAAATATTGATAATAAATGGGTTGACTACTTCGACAGGAATTTAGATAATCTGATTTCAATTAAGCGCGAGTCATTATAAGATAGTATCCGAAAGGTCTGTGGAGACTTGTGGCTTGAAAGATCAGTTTCAATCTGCCTCTACAGATATTGCTTGCCGCAACTGTAGAGGCATTTTCATTTTGCTACAGTTGTTTCAAAAAGATTAACCTTCGGCTCCCCCTGCCTTGATGTAATATCAAGGTGTCCTGCCCCACCCAGCTTAGTAGGTGCTTCCTGCTACGTCCTGATCTGTATGCTTTTTCAGCTTTCAAAGAGCGTCGATTTCAGTTTGCGCAACACGGATACATCATTACCTGGCAAGACCTTTGCAACAGAAGGTCGGTATTTTGTGAAGGTGTTTTGGAAGTTCATCTGGATTAAGCCTGATCTGCCTAATTCAGAAGCAAGTGAGAAATTAAATGCCGTAGCAGGCGATAAAGCATTTGTTGAGTTTAAGGAGAGTAGAAATGGCTAATTTTCGAGTACGTACCCCAGCCGAGTATGTGAGGATGTTATGGAAACGTAAATTCTATATTATCGTCCCCGCGATTATCGTCACTTCAACATTAGTGTATGTCATTAGAAGCCTTCCTGATGTTTACAAATCAGAAGCTCTGGTACTGGTTGAGCAATCCAAGGTGAATAGTGCCTCACAGGCTCCGCAAGTGGATATAACTTCACGCCTGGGAACCATTAAGAATCTGGTGATAAGTCGTACCAGCCTGAAAGAAATTATTGAAAATTTTGGGCTTTACCGTGATCTCAAAGCTGCTAATGTCGCGGAAGAAACGGTGCTGGATGAAATGCGCAAACATATAGATGTTCTGACGCGAAGCACTGGCGGCGGCGCTAATGCTTTTACTATTGAGTTCAAAGGCCAGGACCCGGGATTGGTGCGCGACGTGACAGCTGAGTTAACCAGAAGATTTATTGATACCTATACGCTAACGATAGACTATGAAAATACGCGCTTGGTGGAGCAATTCGACAATCAACTGGTAGAGCGAAAGAAACATTTAGAATCAATTGAAGCTGAAAGAGCCGTTCTCCAGCGCGATCATCCTGAAGTGTTTGAAGGCAATGATAAAACGATTACCAGTCAGATTAATTCGCTAACCTTACAGATGCAATCTATCCGTTCTTCAGCAGATTCTCTCGCCAATAATATTAGTATGATGGAAACGATGAAGAGTACTGCCAAGAATCCAAGCACCGTAAATTTTAACCAACCGCGAATTACAAGTAGTTCTGAAGGTCCATTAATGGTCAGACTGGCAGACTTAAAAGCCGCATTAAGCACAAAGCTGAAAATTTTTAAAGATAAACATCCTGAAATTTTAGAATTGAGAGGGCAAATTGAGGCGGTTGAAAAGCAACTTCAGGAAGCCAAAGATTCTGCCCAAAAAGAAAATGATTTAATTCGGGAAACTCAATTAGCTCAACTCAAAGACAATCCTGCGCTCAAGGAATGGGACATTCGAATTGAGGGAGCGCGGCGTGAATATGCGATGAAACAGAATGAAATAGTTCAGCTTCAATCGCAAATTTCTTCCCTGAATGCTCGATTAGAAGGGGTTCCTGCTTTACAAGCGGCTGTTCAGAAAATTGAGCGTGACTATCTGACTACTCAAAAAGATTATGAAGCGCTTCTGACACAGCGAAACAACGCTAAGATGGGTACGGAAATTGCCAAAGAATTAGGTGGTAATACATTTAAACTTCAGGACGCTGCGAATACTCCGGAAAGACCCTTTGCGCCGCAAAGATCAATTCTGTACGGACTTTCGCTGATGTTAGGGATTGCCTCAGGATTGGCGATTGCCCTGGCAATGGAAGCGCGGTCTTTGTTTACGATTCAAGATGCGCGTGATGTCGAGCATTACATGCACTTGCCTTTACTTGTCACGATTCCGCAAATCGTGACGGACACCGAACGTCGTCAGCGTGCGATGTTGCGTCTGGTTCAGGTTGCCGGAGTCATTTTATTAATTTTGGTAGCGATTCCAGTTTTAGTGACTGTCTTACAACGGTCGCGAGTGCTGAATATCTTTGCTGGAGTTTATTAAAGATTTCGGTCGGAATATTTTTGAGTCCCCTTAGTGAGAGTACGAATTTATGTATAAAGAATTTTATGGATTGCGTGACATCCCCTTCAGTTTGACTCCTGATCCACGCTTTCTTTACTTCACCGCCAGTCATCGTGAAGTAATGGCAAATTTGCATTACGGCATTCAACATGGCAAAGGTCTGATTGCCGCCACAGGGGAAGTTGGAACAGGAAAAACGACGATGCTACGCGCCATGCTGGCACGCTTGGATCGCAGCGTTTTGACCTGTTACATCTTCAATCCTGGTCTGACGGTGTCAGAGTTTTATCACTATATCGCTACGAGCTTTGGCATTACTCAGTATGCCTCTAAGTCAGATTTACTGATGAAGCTGGGGCGTCTATTGATGACTCGCCACGCGCGTGGATTGCGAAGCGTTCTGATCGTGGATGAGGCGCAAGGCTTGAGCAATGAATTGTTGGAAGAAGTTCGGTTGCTGTTAAATTTCGAGACTTATACCGAAAAGCAATTGCAAATTATTCTGGCAGGTCAACCTGAGTTACGACAGGTGCTCAATGATCCCTCGTTGCGGCAGCTCAAGCAGCGCATTAGTTTGCGTTGTGAGATCAAACCGCTGCGAGCAGATGAAGTTTCTGTGTACATTCGTGCTCGTCTGAAAACGGCTGGCGCAACACGTCTTGATTTATTTTCTCAGGACGCTGTTGCGCTTATTTATCGGGCTTCTGAAGGCGTTCCGCGCTTGATTAATAACATCTGTGACAATGCTTTGTTGAATGGCTTTGCGGTAGGAGCCAAACAAATTAATCAACAGATTGTTTCTGAAGTCATCGAAGAGCTTGATTTGATTCGCCCTTCAATTGAAGCCGATGAACATGAAGCATTGTTTTCAGGTATTCCGGTGCGTTCGATTGTTAAGGACGAAGGCTACCAGGATTGGAATAATCCTAATTCTGGTCGTCCGGCCTCACGTCCACCCGAACCACAAATGCGCGGAAGTCGTCCGCATCCAATTTCCAGTTCTACCGCTCAAAATGAAGTTACTAAGAATGCTAATGGCTCTGATGGGGGTATTAAATCACAAGATTTTGGAGTCGTAAAAACGGAGTCGGAGAAACGATCCTAAAATAAACTACTCACCGTTGCCCCCTCATCAAAAGACGAAAAGGTTATTACATGGGACGTGTTTTAGAAGCGCTACAGCGCCAGCAAGATAACGAAGAAACTTATCCTGATCTATTGGCAGCAAAAGTCAGCTCGCCGGAAATTGTCAGTGATGCCGCAATTCCAACTTTTGAGATGCCGGACCGGATCGGTTCTCCGATAGGCCCGCGCTCGAATGAAGGTACCTCAATGACCTTTTTTAGTGAGGAGGAATTGTCCAGAACGTCTGAGGAGTTTGGTGACTTTAATAATAGTTCAATCATGCCGACTGTCACCAGAACCCGAAATGAGGGTCTGGCCTCTGGCAACAATAAATCCTTTACGACAAAAGCAAAGCAGGTTTTTTCTCCGCCATTAACTTTTGAACCATCAGTTCCAACCACTGTTTGTCTCGATGAATCTCGCTTACATACACGATTAGTTTTATTTACTGATCCGCAATCAGATGGATGCGAGCAGTATCGAACTTTACGGACACAGGTTTTTCACGCGGCAGAGAAGCAACTGACGCAGGTGATTCTGGCGACGAGCGCGGTGGCTGGTGAAGGCAAAACTTCGACGGTGCTAAATCTGGCTTGGGCCATTGCACAATCCGGAGAAAAGCGTGTGCTGGTGATCGACGGAGATTTTCGTCGTCCTAGTGTCAGCCCCTATTTAGGCTTGGACTTTGAGCTTGGGTTTGGTGAAGTCATTAGTGAAATAAGTGAAGTTCTACCGGCCATTGTTCGGGTAGCTGATTCGACGCTCTACATTCTCTCTTCCAGTCGTGAAGAAGCACAGCCAGCAGAGATGCTTTCCAAGGAGCGAGTGGGTGAGGCGATTCAGGAAATGAGAAAGTATTTTGACTTTATCTTGATTGATGCTCCACCAGTTGTGGCTTTTGCTGATGCGCGACTGCTGGCGAATCATGCAGATGCCGTGATGGTGATCGTTCGGGCTGGAATGGCGGGACACAATACAGTCGAACGCGCGATTGAAGCCTTGCCTGGGAGTCGCATTCTGGGGGTTGTTCTCAATGGTGTAGATCAGATGTCAGAGGTTGGGTACTACGGATATTACGGTTATGGCTATAACGGTTATGTCAAAAAAGAACAACCTTCGTTCCTGGAAAAAATTGGTCTGGGACAATTAGCCGAACGCTTTAAAAAGAAAAGCGAAACAGAATCAGAAGAGAAAAAATAATTAGAGTAAGGCGATTTTCATTGTTGGTCAGAAGACCAGGCAATGAAGGTGCTGGCTGGATGAATTTTTGTACCGGGTCCGAGTCACACTAATTAAGTTAACCTAAAATTAACTAATGATCGTCGAAACTTTTTCAGCAGTGTATCGTAGGTTCAATCCGGTCTTCGCACTAAAACATAGATGGTACGAAGAGATATTTGGCGCAGAACATCATTATTAGTCCTCACCGAGGGCGGCATAATTATTACTGCCGTCCTGCTGAGTCTCTTCAACCGATATTCCGATAATTTCTGGGAATTATTGAGTGAACAAAAAGGATTTTATAAAATTATCCTGACTGCTGTTGTTTGCCAGACGACTTTTTATTTATTCGATTTATACGATATTGAAATCTTTCATTCGCTGCGTGAAATGTGCCGTCGCATTATCATGGCAATGGCTACATCGTGCTTTGTGCTCGCCATTTTCTTTCTGATTATTCCGGCCTTTCGCCCGAACATAGAAGGAATGGAATCCATTGAATACGTTCCCACGCGAACGATTGTGGTCACGCTGATTTTGATGATTGCATGGCGGATTATAAGCCATTGGTTTTTCAGTCACCCAAATGTTGGCGAGCGGATTCTAATTGTTGGGACTGATGCTTCAGCGGTCGAATTAGCCAAGGCCATTATTGCGAATCGAAATTTCGGTTACCGAATCGTCGGCTTTGTTAGCGAAGACCCTTCATTAGTAGGACAAAGTATTATTAACCCAACAGTGATTGGCGTTGTAGGTGAATTAACCGAAATTGTCCAACGCGAAAAAGTGGATCGTGTGGTCGTCGCGCTGTCAGATCGGCGCGGACATTTACCTGTTGAGCAACTGCTTCAGTTGCGCTTACAGGGACGCGCCGTTATCGAAGAAGGGACTTCACTCTATGAAAGGATAATGGGCAAAATCAGCGTCGAGATGTTGCGTCCCAGTTGGATTATTTTTTCAGGAGGAAGTAAGCGTAGCAGCTTTTCAAAAGTCGGACACAGGCTCTTAAATTTTGTTCTGGCGATTGTCGGAATTATCCTGAGTTTTCCGATTGGTGTCATCACTGCCATCATAATTAAGTGGGAATCACCGGGGCCGATTTTTTACAAACAAGAACGTGTCGGGAAAAACGGCGAGCCATTTACAATCATTAAATTTCGCTCAATGCGGCAAGATGCAGAGAAGAATGGGCCTGTCTGGGCATCCTTGAATGACACGCGCACAACGCGTTTTGGCGCGTTTATCCGCAAGGTTAGAATTGATGAACTGCCGCAGTTGCTTAATGTTTTGCGTGGAGAAATGAGCTTTGTCGGGCCGCGTCCTGAGCGTCCGGTATTTGTTGAGCAATTAACCGAATTGATTCCGTTTTATTCACAGCGACATCTGGTTGAGCCTGGCGTCACCGGATGGGCACAAGTGAAATACGACTACGGCGCGTCAGTCGAAGATGCGCTGCAAAAACTTCAGTACGATTTGTACTATATCAAAAATGCTTCGTTGTTTTTCGATCTGTGGATCATGCTACAAACCGCGAAGATCATGTTATTTGGTCGGGGCAGATAATAAATGTTTTACTAGGAGACTCTGCTATGAAATCACGAATTTGCCGGAACTTGCTTTTAGGAATAACTTTGTTGGTGGCTGCGATGAATGCATTCGCGCAAAGCGGAAATGTGCCTAAACCTGCTGAACCTGTGAAGGAAGAGATGCAGAAAGACCCTGCACCACAGAAAAAAGATGTCTATACCGAAGAACAACGTCAGCAACTAAGACAACAGCGTGACACAGAAGACGAGGCGGCAAAATTACAGTACCTGAAAAATTATTTTGAGGAATATCGCCTCGGTCCTGAAGATGTGATTAGCGTCGAAGTTTTTAACCTTCCGCAATATTCGATTCCGAATTTAGTTGTTCCCCCTGATGGCAAGGTCAACTACAAATTGATTGGTCAGATTAATGTGCGCGGACGTGGGGTCGAAGAAATTCAAAAAGAAATTGCCGAAAAATTGAACGAATACATCATTGACCCGAAAGTGACCGTGCAGTTAGTTCAATCGCACAGCATGAAATTTTTAGTTGATGGTGATGTTGCAAGACCTGCTGTTTATGAAATGACCCGACGGATGACCATCCGTGAAGTCCTGATTAACGCTGGTGGTATTTTGCCAACTGGTGATAAGACGAAAGTGGTTATTTCTCGCTCACTGCCTAATGGCACTTCGACGATCATTCCAATTAACTATCGAGAACTGGAAAAAGGTAAAGGATTAGACGAAGCCATTGCCCCAGGCGATATGATTTTTGTACCGGGTAATCGCTTTAAAACCTTCCAGAGATGGGCTCAGGTGATAGGTTCTATCAGCACCTTGCCGATGATCTTAAGACCGAGATAAGACTGAAAATGACCGAGGTGGTATTCTAATGGTCTTCCAACGTTAACGAAGTGAGAATATTTTGAAAAAATGGGGCAAGCGAGAATTCAAAAATCTTGTTTGCCCCTTTATTTACAGGGCTTCCGTATATTTTCTTCAGCTCAAGCAAATAATAAACGTAATGTTTTTTTATCGCAGCATTTTATTTATCCTTCTTTTTTTAAGTTTCATTTTTGAAACCTTTGCCCAGACCTGGGTGTCACAAAACAGCGGGATTCTCACGCGACTTTACGGCGTATATTTTGTCACCCGTGATATTGGCCATGTCGTGGGCAGTAGCGGTTTAATGCTGACAACAGAAAATGGAGGAGTTGATTGGAAAAAACAATCCGTCGTAACTCGTGAAATTCTCCGCGACATTTCTTTCGTTGATCCTGATCGTGGTTTTATCCTCGGCGAATACAGTATTTTTAATCGTCCTGATATGCCCAAAGGACGGTCATTTATGCTGTCGACTTCCGACAAAGGAAAGGAATGGGAAGATTTAAGTTTATACGATGATGAGCTGAAAGTTGATGATGCAAAGCGATATAATGGACTTGGAATTGTTCGCATGGTTTTTGTTGATGATCGGACGGCGTGGGCTTGCGGTGAAGCGGGATTGATGATGGTCACACGCAATGCCGGACGGACGTGGCAACGTCAGGTTCTACCTATTAATAAACTTTATTTTGACATCGCGGCGTTGGATGAAAGCAATGCTTGGACGGTCGGCGGCGGCGGCGCAATTCTGCGCACAGTTGACGGTGGAAAAAATTGGAATGAGCAGCAAACAGGGATTACAAAAACGCTGCGCGGAGTTCATTTCATTGACTCCAAACGTGGTTGGGCGGTAGGCTCCGACGGTGCAATTATTACGACCACAAATGGCGGTAATCGTTGGCAAGTTCAAACGTCGGGAACAGAAGAAAATTTGAATACGGTCTATTTTTCCAGCCGCAACGAAGGCTGGGCAGCGGGTGATCGCGGCACTCTTTTGCGTACGACAGACGCCGGAGCGCATTGGACAAAAGTTAGCATTAAGTCGCGCTCCAATTTTTCCCGCTTCTTTTTTATTGCGCCGGATTGTGGCTGGTTAGTCGGTTCAAATGGCGCAATTTTCAAATACCAAAAATGATCACACTTCAGGATGTTCAAGCAGCACGCACCAGATTAGGTCGCGCGATTTATCACACACCCTGTCCGCTTTCATTAACTCTTAGTAAGCTTTGCGGTTGCAATACCTACTTCAAACTCGAAAATCTGCAAATGACTGGAAGCTTCAAAGAACGTGGAGCTTTGAATAAATTGCTACAACTCACCGAAGCTGAAAAACAGGCTGGCGTCGTTGCTGCGAGCGCAGGTAATCACGCACAGGGAGTCGCGCATCACGCCACGCGGTTGGGCATTAAATCTATCATCGTCATGCCAAAGCAGACGCCGTTGATTAAAGTTTCGAATACGCGTGATTTGGGTGGCGAAGTGATTCTGCACGGCACGAGTTATGACGAAGCACTGGCCTTGGCGCGTGAGCTGTCAGAGCAGAAAGGCTACACCTTCGTTCATGCGTTTGATGATGATGCGATTATTGCCGGGCAGGGAACTGCTGGACTCGAATTGCTCGAAGAAGATACTAAATTCGATGCCGTAGTTGTGCCGATTGGCGGCGGTGGATTCATTAGCGGGATTGCGGTTGCGATGAAAACCATCCAGCCGGATATTCGAATCATTGGCGTTGAGCCTGACCACGTAGCTTCAATGCAGGCGGCGCTCAGACAAGGCGAACCCACCAGCATTCTTGGCGAACCCACAATTGCAGATGGCCTGGCGGTCAAGCGGGCTGGAAAACGAACGTTAGAAATCATTCAGAAATACGTTGATGAAGTCGTGACTGTCAGCGAAGAGGAAATTGCCAGCGCAATTCTGAAGCTCCTGGAAATTGAAAAAACTGTGGTTGAAGGCGCTGGCGCAGCATCTTTGGCAGCGGTACTTTTTCGCAAAATTAAAGGTCTGGAAGGCAAAAACGTCGCGATTCTCGTGTGCGGCGGAAACATTGATCCAAATTTGTTATCAAAAATTATTGAGCGTGGCTTAGCCAAAGATGGACGCTTGGTACGAATCCGCGCCGTAGTTCGTGATCGTCCGGGTGAGTTAGCCCGGATTTGCCAAATCGTAGCTGAGACAGGCGGAAACATCCTTGAGGTCGCACATAATCGCGCCTTCGCAAAATTAGAAGTTGGTGGAGTCGAGATAGATTTAGTGCTGGAAGCGCGAGGGCATGAACATATTGAACAGATGCTGCGTATTTTTCATGAAGAAAATATTAACGCTCAGGAATTATCTTGATGATGTTGTACGCAGGCTCCAGAGCCATAACGCGATGAGCATGCACGTTCCTCCGGTGAGATCAATCAAACTATCATAAACTGAGCCAGTCCGGCTGCTGGTAAAGCTTTGATGATACTCATCGAGAAGTGCATAAATTCCAACGATAAAAAATGAATATAGCGCCCAATTCCATCTCCATCGCAAAATAGAGCCGGAGCGAAATGCCCGCATCAGCAGAAAAGTCAAAACCGCATAGACGGTGAAATGTCCGGCTTTGCGTACCATAAAATGAACAGTTTGATAAAGTTCAGGAGATGCGCTAGGAACAAACCACTGCACAATTTTGTAGACTAATCCCCCCGTCTGGCCTGCCGAAAAGTAATCCGTTGAAAATCCAAAGATGGCCGCCATCCACAAAAATGGAGGCAACCAGTAAAAAAGTTTACGTGTAATATTCAAAGTATTTGGCAAGCGATTAATATTTTCGCTCATAGATAAAGAATATCAGGGGGATGAAATTTCGGGGGCAGGAAAATCAGGAGTTCGAGTTTTGCTGACTCGAACTCCTGAGAATTATAACGCGGCGGCTCCGCTCACAACCTCAATAATTTCTCGGGTAATCGCGGCTTGGCGGACACGGTTCATGCCTAAAGTTAATTTATCAATAACTTCATTAGCATTTTTAGAGGCTGCATCCATCGCTGTCATTCGTGCTCCGTGTTCGGAAGCGACAGATTCCAGTAAGGCGCGATAGATTTGGGTTTCGATGAGCTTCGGCAATAGCGAGCTAAAAATCTCGCGAGCAGGTTGTTCGTAAGAATATTCGAGCATTTGCTCATGATCGGGCGACTCATCTTTGATTCCGCCGATTGGCAAAATTGTTTCTTCGACCGGTCTTTGCGACAAAGCGGATTTGAATTCATTATAGATCAAGTGAATTTGATCTACCGGTTTTTCCTCAGCCGTAAAATCAGCAATTACTTCCTGAGCGATTCGTTGCGCATCAGTAAAATTAACCTTGCCACTTCCGGTGATGCCTAGATATTCACGCCGAATATTGCCATCGCGACGTTTGAAGTAATCTACACCTTTGCGTCCAACCAGAATCAATTCTACTTCCTGGCCGGAATGGCGGCGTAAAAACTGAGTTGCGGCGCGATTTAGATTTGTATTAAATCCTCCGCATAAACCCTTGTCGGCTGTCACCAAAATTAAAATAATTCGTTCCTGGCGACCTTCCGTAGACTTGCGCGAATTAGCGAGCAGGGGATGCTGAAAATCTGGCGCACGACTGGAAAGATCGCTCAAAACCTCCATCATTTTGATAGTGTAAGGCCGAGCTGCGACGACACGTTCCTGTGCGCGGCGCAATTTTGCAGCTGACACCATTTTCATAGCCTTGGTGATCTGCCGCATGTTTTTGACGGCTCTGATGCGCCGCCGAATGTCCTGTAAATTAGGCATAAGACAAGATGTTTGATATTAGATGCTGGATGCTGATTTAGAAGTTACCTACCTCTAGTATCTAACATCCAGTATCTAATATCTTTTTCATTTCCCCGCTGTTTTTGCTTGTGCGTTGTAGCGATCTTTGAATTCAGTTAAGGCTCCTGTCAAAGCAGCTTTGACTTCGTCATTAACCTGGCCTTTGTCGCGCAGTAAAGCTAAAGCCGTGCCCTGCGTTTCAAGGAAGCCCAGCAATTGAGATTCAAATTTAATAATGTCACCGACGGGAACGTCATCAGCGTAGCCATTTGACGCCGCCCAAATCACAGCCACTTGTTTTTCAACGTCCATTGGCACGTATTGATTCTGCTTCAAGGTTTCAGTTAAACGTTGGCCGCGGGCTAACTGTTTCTGCGTTGAAGCATCAAGGTCAGAACCGAACTGCGCAAACGCCGCGAGTTCACGGAACTGCGCCAGATCAAGGCGCAAAGTACCCGCCACCTGCTTCATGGATTTAATCTGAGCGTTACCACCGACGCGGCTCACAGAGTTACCGACGTTGATTGCCGGACGAATACCGGAATTGAACAAATCGGATTCAAGGAAGATTTGTCCGTCAGTGATTGAGATCACGTTGGTTGGAATGTACGCTGAAATATCTCCGGCTTGAGTCTCAATGATCGGCAACGCAGTCAAAGAACCACCACCGCGTGCGTCGCTGTATTTCGCCGCACGTTCGAGTAAGCGCGAATGCAAATAGAAAACGTCGCCAGGATAAGCTTCACGTCCTGGTGGACGACGCAGCAACAAAGAAATTTCACGATAAGCTGCGGCGTGCTTCGACAAATCGTCGTAAATACACAGCACGGGCTTGCCGCGATCCATAAAATATTCGCCCATCGCGCAACCGGAATAAGGAGCCAGATATTGCATCGCTGCCGGATCAGAAGCCGAAGCAGAAACGATGATCGTGTAATCCATCGCGCCGAATTTCTCGAGTGTTGCGCGAACCTGAGCTACCGTGGAATTCTTTTGTCCAATGGCGATATAAACGCAGATAACACCCTTACCTTTTTGGTTAATGATCGTGTCGAGCGCCACTGCGGTTTTACCGGTCTGGCGATCTCCGATGATTAGTTCGCGCTGACCGCGACCAATCGGAACCATCGCGTCAATAGCTTTCAATCCCGTCTGCATTGGTTCTTTCACGGGTTGACGATCAACAATGCCGGGAGCGATGCGCTCAACCGCCATAAACTCAGTAGTGACAATTGGGCCTTTACCATCCGAAGGCAATCCCAGCGCATTGACGACGCGACCGATTAACGCCTCTCCGGCAGGAACAGAAATAATACGCTTGGTGCGCTTGGCGATAGCGCCTTCTTTGATTGATTGAAAATCGCCCAGCAACACGGCTCCGACCTTATCTTCTTCAAGATTAAGTGCGAGTCCCGCAGCGCCACCTTCAAATTCCAACAACTCACCCGCCATGACTTTTTCCAAGCCATAAATTTCGGCGATGCCATCGCCTACTTTAATCACCGTACCGACTTCAGCAATGGTGACACTGGCGTCGAAGTTCTCAATTTGCTGCCTGATAATATTACTAATTTCGTCTGCTTTGATTTCGTTTGCCATAATGCTCCGGGAGAGATGCTAGATGTTGGATGATAGATGCTGGCACAAAAGAACCCGGCATCTATCATCTAGCATCTAATATCTACTTAACCTCTACTAAGCTGTTGCTTCATGATTGCTAGTTGATTTTTAATGGAGCCGTCGTAAATCAAGCTCCCAATATGAGTCACTACCCCGCCAATAATGTCAGGATCAGTTTTAAAATTCGCTCTTACTTTTTTACCGGTGGCGGCTTGCAATTGATTGAGCATGGTTTCTTTTTCGCTGGCTGCCAATTCACGCGCCGTCGTAATATCAGCTGAAACGATGCCACCGCGAACATCCAGTTCTCTGGCTAAGCTGGTCTGAACAATTCCAATTTCGTGCAGTCGCTGATTTTTCAGCAATAATTGCAGAAAGTTATTAGAGGTCTGGCTCAATTGAATTTTGCTGAGAATGTCGCTCAGGATGGCCTTCTTGCGATCTAACGCGATGACCGGACTGGCGAAGACGTCGTGTAATTCAGTATTGCGCGCCAATAAATCGGCAAATCCTTTAATTTCATTAGCGACGGTTGATGTCTCGCCACTTTTGCTGATGACGTCAACCAAGGCTTTGGCGTACCGATTGGCAATGGTGGTAATGCTCATATAATCACTGCTTACATCGTTTTCATTTCAGCGCCTGCGCGTTGTAATAACGCCGCATCGTCGTCTGAAGATAATTCTTTGCGAATAAGCTGCTCGGCCATCGTGACTGCGCTGGCGGCGGTATACTGTCGCAGCTCAACGAGCGCAACTTGCTTGGCGGAGTCGATTTCCCGGTGGGCAGTTTCTTTAATTTTTTCGATTTCAGCGTTGGTCTGTGCCCTCAAACGCTCAGTTTCTGCGGCAGCTTCCTGCTTCGCAATCTCTTTGATTTTGGCGGCTTCGGCGTCTAAATTCGCCAGTCGCGCATCAATCGTTTGAATGCGGGACTCAGCTTCTGCTTTTTCCCTGGCGGCTCTTTCCAGTGAAGCCCGAATATGCGCGAAGCGTTCACTGAAGAAGGTCCTGACAGGTTTTCTGAGGATGATAAAAAGAATGCCGAAAAATACGATGACATTGAACCATCGAGCGTAAATGTTTTCAGCAGCTAAAAAAATTAGAGGAGCGGAAAAAAGGAATGAAATCATCATTAAAGTCCGAGGCCTCCGGGCGCGTTAACAGGGCGGCGCAAAAGATTTGAGGTAATGCTGGCAGCCATTTGACGAGCATCACTGGCTAATTTTGTCCGAGCCTCGGTGGAATGATTCAAAACTTCCTGTTTCGCATTTTCAATGTGAGCAGTCATTTCCGTCTTGGATTGGAAGATCAAATCTTCACGCTCAGCCAGGGCTTCGTGACGTTGCGCTTCAGCATACTTAAATGCTTCAAGCCGCGCATTTCGAATCCCATCCTCATACATCATCACCTTTTTGTCGTATTCTTTAATCAAGTGTTTTGCTTCATTAGAAGCCCCGCCGCCCAGCTTTTCACGCTCTGCCAGAATGTTATTGATCGGGCGGAAAAGAGTGGCATTCAGGATAAAGATCAAAAAAATGATGGAAATAAATATCAGCAGGAAGGATCCATCAATCGCCAAAATGTTGTCAGCCAGAAACATGACCGCTAAGCTTGTCACAGGATACTCCTCAAATCTAAATTATACTGCTTGAGCGTGTTATGCAGCTCAACGTACGCAAAATTAAGCGGAAATAATTAGCACAATTTTTCACTATTGGCAAAGGAAACATGTAATTGGAGGAAATAAATTTTCTAGAAGAGTGTAGTCTTAATTGTTTTCTGGTTGACAATTCACGGGGAAACGGTTATGATTTTTTTGGTGATGAATAAATGCCGAAAACAAAACTTACAATTAGTCTGGCGGAGCAAGCATTGCTTAAGTTGATGCGGGTTGGAGATCGTTGCTGGCGCGAATCCGATGAAAGGTTCGGACGTTGGGGGATTTCAGATAATCACTACAATGTTCTGCGAATTCTAAACGGTGCTGATGAGCCGGTTTCTCAAATCGAAATCGGTCGGCGGATGCTTTCGTCACGAGCGAACGTCACGAAGCTCATTGACCTATTGGAGGAACGAAAATTTGTTCGGCGACTCAGTTGTGATGATCGGCGCGTAAAGTTGATTGAACTAACTGACGATGGCGCAAAATTTATCGCTGACACTTACAACGAGATAGTTGGCTTCGCAGAAGAAGCGCTGAAGCCGCTCACAAAAGCAGAGCAAAAATTGTTAATCGAAATACTGAATAAACTCCCGTAATACCAAGGAAATTTTTTAGGACAAATTGTTAACCTGTTAACAGTTAAGCGTCTAACAAAGGAGAGGTAGAATTATGATTAAAAAAATTGCTGCGAATGAACGTTATCATCTGGAAGCGGATTGGCTTTCAGCTTATTGGCTTTTCAGTTTTGATCGCTATTACGATCCAAACAATATGGCTTTTGGGGCTTTGCGAGTTTTCAATCACGACACCATTCAGGGCGGAGCGGGATTCCCGACCCATTCGCACCGCGAAATGGAAATTGTGACGTATGTGCTGGAAGGACAATTAGCACACAAGGACAGCACGGGCGGAATCGGTTTCATTAATCCCGGCGAAGTTCAGCGGATGACTGCTGGAACCGGAATTGCGCACTCGGAATTTAACGCATCCGAAACAGAAACGACGAAGCTCCTGCAGATGTGGGTCATGCCGGAACAAGCCGGGCTGACGCCTTCCTATGAACAAAAGCAATTTTCCATTGAAGAGCGCACAGGAAAATTGTTACCAATAGCTTCAGGTCAGGATTTTCCGGGAGCTGTCAAAGTTCATCAGGATGTCACTTTTTATGTTTCGCGGATGAATAAAGGTGATGCGCTAACACACTTGCTGGGTGCTTCGCGGAAAGCTTTTATCTACTTGATCGAAGGTGAAATAAAAATTAATGGAGAGGTTTTTAATGCTGGCGATCAGGCGCGAATCTTGAGTGAATCAGAACTGGTATTGGATGCTACAGAAAACAGCGAAATTATCCTGATTGATTTGGTGTGACAAAAAAAGAGGAGAAGGACGCAGAGCTTGAACCTTCTCCTCTTTTTATTTGTTACCCAAATGCTGAAGCCCAGACAGCGGCAATCAAGGCAGCAACTACATACAATCCAATGATCACTGATGCCGCTGTTCCTATCGTCAACTTTCGCGAAACAGCGGAAAAGCCAATTGAAAGTAAAACAATTTTCCAGATCGAAAATACGTCTATCCAGCTTGCAAGTGCCATTAGAAATTTTGGTAAACTGTCTTTGCCCATAGCCATTGCCAATACTGATCCAAGATTTGAGTCAATCGGATTTTGTATGTCAATTTCATCAGGACTTTTCAGGAATAACAAGATCACAAAAACAAGCGAAGAAATTATGCCTACCGCTAAATTGGCGTAGGTCGTTACGCCTAATAATTGTCCGTAAGTGTTTTCTGTTCCGACAACCATACTGCCTAATTTTAAAAGTCCGGCAAAAGCAAACACCACCACCAAAGTCCCAAGAATTGCAAAGATTGGGATGGACGCTTTGATATACACCTCATTTTTTTTCATCGCTTCAAGTTGAGGGGCGGCTTGTTCCTGCGTCATTCTTCCATCAGCAATAGCTTTTTCAATGCCTTGCGTCGCGATTTTAGTTGCCCCGATACGTTCTGCCATGATCCAGCCGACTGCGCCGGTCAACAAGGCTAGGACTATCAACGGCACAGCGATCTTTGGAGCGCGACCAATGTCTTTAAAGGTTTCGCCAGGTGAAAAATATACGCCAATTAAGCGACTGAAAAAATTTCCAGATGCGGGTGTATCAACAATTGATTCAGGTGTCATAAAGCCTCCTTTGGGAAAGAAAAAGGTGGCAGTAATCAGTAGGGCGGAAGTTCGTTAACAGCAGTTACATCTTAAGAGGGCGCTACAGACTACTGTCTTAGTTGTGGTCAGTACCACCTGCGGTAGCGGGTGGATTCTATGAGAATTAATCATTCAGAAAACACGCCGCAAAATGTCCAGGCGTAATTTCTTTAAATTCAGGTTCAGTGTTTTTACATTTTTCCATGACATGCGGACAGCGCGTATGAAAGCGGCAGCCTGATGGTGGATTCATGGGTGTTGGAACTTCTCCACTCAGGGCTATACGTTTGCGATCACGTGTTTGTTCCGGATCAGGCAAAGGAATGGACGCGAGCAATGCTTGTGTATACGGATGCTTGGGATTTTCGTAAAGCTCTGCTGATGACGCAAGCTCGACAATCTTGCCGAGATACATCACTCCGACACGCGTCGAAATATGCTCAACGACGGCGAGTCCGTGCGAGATAAAAAGGTAGGTTAATCCGAATTGCGCTTGCAGGTCTTGCAACAAATTTACGACCTGCGCTTGCACTGAAACATCCAGCGCGGAGACGGGTTCATCTGCGACAATAAAATCAGGATTCAACGCCAGAGCGCGTGCGATGCCGATACGTTGACGCTGTCCGCCGCTGAATTGATGCGGATAACGATTCGCATAATCAGGATCAAGCTTCACGACTCTGAGCAATTCTGCAATACGATCTTTGCGTTCCTGTTTGTTGCCGATGCTGTGAACGATCAACGGTTCGCCGATGATGTCACCGACTTTCATGCGCGGATTCAGCGAAGAGTACGGGTCTTGAAAAACAATCTGCATCCGGCGTCGGAGCGCACGAATTTCGCTTTTGCCGAGGGATAATAAATCCTGTCCGTCAAATTTTATATCGCCGCTGGTTGGTTCAATCAGGCGCAATAAACATCGCCCTACCGTCGTCTTTCCGCAGCCGGATTCACCGACTAATCCAAGCGTTTCTCCGCGTTCGATATTGAAGGAAACGCCATCAACGGCACGCACGGATTGTCCGCCCGCAGCGGGAAAATGTTTTTTGAGATTTTCGATTTGAACAAGAGTTGATGAAGTCATTATTCGTTATTATTGTTTGTCTGCTTCTGCTGCTCGCCGTAAGGCTAAAAAAGCTTCCTTCAATGGTTGAGAAACAGCACTGGTTGTTTCCGCTAAAACCATGTCCTGGTAGATATTCAAGAACTTGTTTCTATGTCGGTGGAAGAAATGTAGATAGTGTCTGATGAACCCCAGGCAATCCAGAACTGCAAATTCAACACCAGTATTTTCGTACAAGCCTTTGGCGTATTCAGTTACTTCAATTTCAATGACATCTGTTGTAATGAAAATGTAATTATCAATTTTATTTCCATATTTTGAAAGTTTTTGCAGGGCAATATCAATGTCAACGGTTGTTACCCGCTTATCTTTCATTTCGTAGCAGGTGACAATACGTTTGTCATTAATTAGGGTTACTTCAATGTCCCCAATAGTACCAGTTTGTCTATCAGCTGAATTATGTGCCGTTAGTTTTTTACCTTCCTCACCGAGCTGTTCTTTGACCGCTTGATAAGCAGCGGCAACAACAAGGACAGGTAGCCTGCTTGAATTTTTGCAGTTCAGGTGTTGCGCTAATAAAGTAACGGTTTCTTCACTTGAAAGCGGTAAAAGATCATCCGCTTGTTTGAGGTCAGCAATAAGCTGCTTCATTCGCTGCTCATTTTCTGCCTTGATAATTAGCAAACAGCGAATTATTTCTCTTAAAATATTATCTGGAGTTTCTTTGCCACGATAAACAATATCAAGTAATTCGAGGGTGTATTTATAGACTTCTCTTGGTCTGCCAACTAAAACGAGGTCGGTTGTAAGTATCCGATCAAGATTTCTAAAGGCAGGAGTTAAATATGCCGTGGTTGGGTTACAAGGTAATTTATATTTATGAACAAATCTTTCAATAAATCGCTCGTCATAAAAGCGACCAGAGAAAGTATCGTGACCTACTATTTCAGTATACGGCTTACGTATATCAATTTCAGGGCGATGAATTTTGGCGAGCAGGCATGCCATTAAAAATCTAATCGGTGCTTTGTTGGCATTGCATCGGCATACGTTCTCAATTTTAGTTTTAGTAGCCTGGGACTTTACCGTACTTCTGCCAACACTTTTTAGAGAAAGCTGATAGAGTTTTTCTAAAATTTTCTCTGGTGTTAGTTTAGTCATTAGCAAAAAGGGAAAATCGTTTTTTGTTTTTTAGACACTCTGAGTCGTAATTAATCCAAAGCACCTCCTGCCGCACATCTTTCGTTGAATGAATCGTTTTTTCAAGACTATAAATCTTTGTCCACTTACTAGCTGGATATAATTCATCCATAAGTGGGCAATTATAATTTGAAATCGCAACTAGGCCTTCCACGGAATTTAAGACGGTAGCTAGTTGATGATGATCGTAATCATCCATTTCATAACCATAAGATTTCGTATCGCCCCTGGTTCCGTGAATATATGGCGGATCGCAATAGAATAGAGTTTCGGCACTGTCATAAAGTTTAATAACATCTATTGCGGGTCTGTTTTCTATTTGTACTCGCAAAAGTCGTTCGGCGATAAAATCAAGTTGTTCTACGCTACCTAGCCAGCGACTAACTACACCGCTCATACCGGACCGGCTGGTATTCTTACAGTTCGCCCAGCGCCCGATGGATGCCGTTTGCGCCAACCCTGTCCTCACCTGTCTGGCTCGAACGTAAAAACGTCGCGCTCTTTCAAGCTTTGTAAGGTCAGGGTCTAACTTACAAGCAATGCCGAACTCTTCTCTTGAAAAAGGAGTCAAGGCAATTTGCTCAATAAGTCGTTCTTTATCTTCTCGCAGGACTCTGAAAAAATTTACTACCTCTCCGTCAATGTCATTATATGTTTCCACCGATGCGGGTTCTTTGTTGAGTAATACCGCTCCCGAACCGGCGAATGGTTCGCAGTAATGCAAACTTTCTGGTAATAACGGAAGCAACCAGTCAAGGTGCGAAAACTTACCGCCATACCATCCAAAAGCAATTAATTTTTTGGATTTCGTGAGCCGTTGAATAGGCGGAGCTGTCTTTCTATTATTTTTAATTAGTGATGTTACACCATCATTTATATTTACAGTACTACGCATAAATTTCGCTCACCCGCACACAACGCGACAAATGATTATTTCCAACATCAACTAAAGGAATTTCGCCTGTTCTGCACACATCCTGCGCATGCTTACAGCGCGGAGCAAATCTACAACCTGCGGGCAATTCCAGTGGATTCGGCACAACGCCTTCGATGGTTTGCAGGCGTGAACCGTGTTCGGTTTTGCCTAATTTTGGTACAGCTCGCAGCAAGCCTTCGGTGTACGGATGACGCGGGCGGGCGAACAATTCACGGACGGCAGCTTCCTCAATAATTTTTCCTGCATACATCACGGCGACACGGTCGGCGGTTTCGGCTACGACGCCGAGGTCGTGCGTGATGAGTAATAATCCTAATTTTCTTTTCTCACGAAGCTCTGCCAATTCCTGCAAAATCTGCGCTTGAATCGTCACGTCCAGTGCCGTAGTCGGTTCGTCGGCGATGAGCAATTTTGGATCACACGCGAGCGACATTGCGATCATCACACGTTGCCGCATTCCGCCGGACATTTCGTGTGGATAATTTTTGGCGCGAGCTTCGGGAGCGGGAATCGCTACATCGCGCATTCCTTCGACAGCTTGGTTCCAGGCTTCTTTTTTTGAGACGCCGCGATGCAAGCGGATGGCTTCGGCAATTTGTTCGCCGACCGTGTAAACAGGATTCAGCGAAGTCAGCGGGTCTTGAAAAATCATCGCGATGTCGTTGCCGCGCATCTTCCGCATTTCGTTTTCGCTGAGTTTGAGCAGGTCATTTCCCTCAAACAAAATTTCACCGCCAGCGATGTGGCCGGGATGCGCGACGAGGCGCATAATCGAAAGCGCCGTGACAGATTTTCCGCAGCCGGATTCGCCGACTACGCAGAGGGTTTCGCCGCGCTCGACGGTGAACGAAACATCATCCACGGAGCGCACTTCGCCGCGTGCCGTAGCGAAATAAGTTTTGAGATTTTTGACTTCGAGCAAAGGCATAAAAATTTTTCAGCCACGAATTATCACGAATGCAGATGAATTGAAAGCGAGAAATTAATTCGCCTGAATTTGCGGTTTTTTGAGTATGGAAAAAATCACTGCCGCCGCGCTGATGACTAAACTCAAATACGCAAACCAATCACCGTACATCACATAAAAAGTTTTCCATTTTCTTTGCTGCGCAGTCC
>JAYTCQ010000046.1:0-2489 GCA_043736395.1 Blastocatellia bacterium
GACCGATCAAATTTCTCTTTCGCCATTTGGGTTATTCCTCTAAAACTAACGCTACCAAAAAATGGAGCCCATAATCGGGCTTGAACCGATGACCTCTTCCTTACCAAGGAAGTGCTCTACCACTGAGCTATATGGGCGTGTCTATAATTATCAAAAATTTGGAGCGGGAGACGAGACTCGAACTCGCAACAGCTAGCTTGGAAGGCTAGTACTCTACCATTGAGTTACTCCCGCGCTCGGACTCTGTATATCCTTGAGAGTCAATATAATGGTGCAGGAGGTAGGATTTGAACCTACGTAGGATATAATCCGTCGGGTTTACAGCCCGATGCCATTGACCGCTCGACCACTCCTGCAAAATCGTATCTGGAGCCGGCGAAGGGACTTGAACCCCCGACCTGATGATTACAAATCAACTGCTCTACCACTGAGCTACGCCGGCAAATGTAAAATAGCTTTTCGCACAAACCTATGGGTGCGACTTTACGAAAACGCGAATAGTACCAACTGAGATTTCTTTTTGCAAGCCAAGACTTGACAATTTGCTTGACTTTTTTTGCGGGGCTGAGAAGTTACTATTTACGGGATCGCACCAGACCTTTCAGTTCGGTCATAAACTCCGAGACATCCTGAAATTCCAAGTAGACTGAAGCAAAGCGGACATACGCAACTTTATCCAAGTCTTTTAAGCGGCGCATAATCATTTCACCTATTTTCGTCGTTGGACGTTCGCGTTCTGCGGATGACTGCACATACGATTCAATCGTATTTACGATGGATTCCAGTTTTAAGGCAGGCACAGGTCGCTTCTCGCAGGCGCGCATTAATCCTGCCATAATTTTCTCACGGCTGAACGGTTCGCGTCGTCCATCTTTTTTAATCACCATGTAGGGAATTTCATCAATTCTCTCATAGCTGGTAAAACGCCGCTCACATTTCAAACATTCTCGACGGCGGCGAATTGAATCGCCTTCACGTGATTCACGCGAATCTACGACCTTATCTTCAAGGTGACTACAGAAAGGGCATCTCATGGGACACTTCTCCTATACTTATATTTGCCGGCTGAATTATTTAGCCGTTTGCTTTTTCCGGCAATTTGTCACCAGCTGTCCCGGCGGACATCATGCTGCGGAGTTGTTCGAAACTTACGTCAACTCTCATTAGATAAAACAACGCCCAGAAAAAGGGCGAACCAAATGAAACAAAATGTGTCGCGATGGCTATGCTTGCGCCTAAATTTTGCTCGACTCCCAATAATGTTAGCCCCTTCTGCGCCGCCACATGAAAGGCTCCCGCAGAACCTCCAGGCGTGGGGATTAATGACCCGACCAGTCCTGAACCCAGCACAAAAACAATCTGACTAATCGAAAAATCAATCGCGAAGGCTTGAATCACAAACCAATAAGCGGCGGTAATCGCTCCCCAGACAAAAATCGTATGCATAGTAGCTTGCAAAAATGATTGTAAATTTGTCAGGACTGACAACCCATCCGAGATATGACGTAACAATCCTGTTCCAAAGCTAAGTAATTTTTTCGGCAGCCAGCCAAATAATTTTTCAATCCAGCCAATCAACCAATCAGCTTTTAATCTTAATAAAATCAGGAGCGCAAACCCGACCATAATTCCAAGTACCATCAAAGCCCCAAAAACACGTAATCTATTTAAATCAGCTGGGGAAACGTTCGGCAATTCAATCAACAACAAATTCAGCGCAAAAATAATGGCGACAGCTGACATATCGAAGACGCGTTCAATTAGAATTGTGGCCAACGTCGCGCTCACCGGAATTTTTGTTTTTAAACTTAAATATAAGGGCCGAATAATGTCGCCAGCTCTTCCGATCAGAAAAACGCTGCCGAAGCCAAGCACTGTAGACGCCAACAAATCCCAAAAACTAACCTGTGCAATTGGTTTCAGGAAAACCTGCCAGCGCCACGCCCTGCCGACCATCGTTAGATTAATGAAGATTGCAGCGAGTAGGAGCAACCAGATATTTGCATTGCGCCAATGCTCCCAGATCAGTGTCCAATTGTTTCCGCGTGCAAACCAGTAAGCCAAACCCAGCGCCAACACCACGAACAACAAAGATTTCATTTTTTTCGGCACTATACGATTTAACTCCTGATACCTTACACAAGATGTAGTTAATGAGCTGAAAACTACTACAAAACCTTCCACTGCGCAAGATTTCAAACAGTTCAAGGTGCGCCTATCAAGCGGGAGTGTATTTGCACCACTCTCACGCTTAAAAGCATAACTCTAAACTTACCGTTGCGATTTGAGTATCATCAGCATATATTTTCCTTCTCACAGATGAAAATTTAATTAACCTAAAATTCCGGGAGCACGAAATGATCACATTGAAAGTAAACGGGAAGTCGCAACAATTTGACGGCGATACGGAAATGCCGCTGTTGTGGTACCTCCGCGACGAATTGAATTACAAAGGAACAAAATTTGGATGCGGCATGGGACTCTGCGGA
>JAYTCQ010000047.1:0-14635 GCA_043736395.1 Blastocatellia bacterium
TACACCGACCCGGCGCCGGCGACGACCTTCGCCCACCTCGACTCGTCGATCCGGCTCGAGCGGTACCTCACCGAGCTCGGCCTCTACCCGGCCGTCGAACAACAATTGGCAACATGGCCAATGTTGCGCGGTGCGACGGAGACGTTGAAGCAGGCGGAGTACAAAGAATTTTCGGTCAAAGGATCAAAAGTTCTGACGCAATTCAATCCGGCGCGAATTATCAGCACTGCCGCGAAAGTTGACGCGGCTTCGATCAAAGCCAGACCTTGTTTTCTCTGCGCTGAAAATTTACCCGCCGAAGAAAAAGGAATTCCGTTTGGCGAAAATTATGTCATTCTTTGCAACCCCTTTCCGGTACTCAAAAACCATTTAATCATTTCAGAAAAAAGTCACACGCCGCAATCAATCCTGACACGATTTGAAGATTTTCTGGATTTGACAGAAGCGGTCGGCGATGAATATTTTACGCTTTACAACGGAGCTTCGTGCGGAGCCTCCGCGCCCGATCATCATCACTTTCAAGCGTGCAGCCGCGCCGATGTACCGCTTTTTGCAGAGGTCGAAAATCATCCTCGAAATTATTCAAAAAAAGGCGATTTATTTTCTGCCTTCACTTTGCAAAATTATCGGCTCAACATCCTGATTGCTCGTGGAAAAAATAAAGCGGAGTTGCTGCAATGGTTCAACGAGACAATTAAATTTTCACAAGATAAAATTGGCACAGACGCCGAGCCGATGCTCAATCTTGTCGCTACGCACGACGCGCAAGGATTCACGATTTATCTTTTTCCTCGCGCCAAACATCGTCCCGCGTGTTATTTTGCTGAAGGCGAACATCAATTAACCGTCAGCCCCGCCGGAATTGATTTGACGGGCATTTTAGTGGTTCCGAATCCTGATCACTACGCCCGAATTTCCGCCGAGGATATTGAAAAAATTTACGCCGAAATCACCTTGCCCCTGTAATCGTTTGTCATGAAAAATACTGCTATTTTGTTGATTGACTGCCCTGATCAAAAAGGGCTGGTCGCGGCTGTCGCGGAATTCCTTTTTCGACACAACACGAACATCCTCCACGCCGATCAGCATCAGGATAATGAACAGGGATTGTTCCTGATGCGCATTGAATGGGATATGGATGGTTGTGATGTTTCCGCCGAAGAATTCCGCCGCCAATTCTCGCGCATCGCCGATCAATTCAAAATGCGCTGGCGATTGGAGCTGGCTTCGCTGCGTCCCAGAATTGCGATTTATGTTTCGCACTACGATCACTGCATCGTAGATTTACTCTACCGTCAACAAAGCGGAGAATTATCCTGCGACATTCCACTCATCATCAGCAATCACGACACGGCGGAGCGCATTGCGGAATTCTATAAAACTCCGTTTCACTTGTTCGCTGTAACGAAAGAAAATAAGTCAGAAACCGAGCAACAACAGCTAAAATTGCTGCGCGATAATTCCGTAGATTTGATCGTGCTGGCGCGGTATATGCAAATTTTCTCACCTGAATTTGTCGCGCAATATCCGCAACGCATCATCAACGTTCATCATTCATTTTTGCCTGCTTTCAGCGGTGCGCGCCCTTATCATCGAGCGTATGAACGCGGCGTGAAATTGATCGGAGCGACCAGCCACTACGTGACCTCAGAGCTGGACGAAGGCCCGATTATCGAGCAAGATGTAAGCCGAGTTTCGCATCGTGACCAGCTTGATGATTTAATTCAAAAAGGTCGTGACCTGGAAAAAGTCGTCCTGTCACGCGCCGTCCGCTGGCACATCGAACATCGGATTTTGTTGTATAACAAGAAGACGGTGATTTTTGATTGAAGCGGATAGGTGTTAGCGGTTAGCCATTAGCCAAGCCGTTTTGTTTTTGCGAACAGCTAATACCTAATGGCTAACCGCTAAAAGCTATATTATGAGCGCAGAATTAACCACCTCCGAAATTATTCCTGTCGAAAAAGAAGAGGAAATTAAAGACCTCGGTTTTGGCGCAGTCGTTGCCAAAGAAAGCCGTCAACGCCTGCTCAATCGCGATGGCAGCTTTAACGTCAAGCGGACAGGATTACCGTTCTGGACTTCGCTCAGCCCTTATCATGCCTTGCTCACGATGACATGGGGGAAATTTCTGGCTTTGATAACAGTCCTTTTTATTCTGCTAAATGCGGTGTTTGCTCTGGCTTTTCAAGCTTGCGGAGAAGGCGCTTTGTCAGGTGCGACGGAACAAGGTTACGGGGATTTCTGGCGTGCTTTCTTTTTCAGCGTTCACACGTTCGCGACAATCGGCTACGGCAATATCAGCCCGATTGGAATGCCTGCTAATATTATTGTCGTTATCGAATCGTTAGCGGGGTTATTGGCTACGGCTTTAATTACCGGACTGATTTTCGCACGCTTTTCGCGACCTTCGGCCAAAATTGTATTCAGTGAAAAAGGCGTGATTGCGCCTTACAAAAACATCACTGGACTCATGTTTCGGATTACGAACGCGCGAAAAAATCAGTTGATTGATCTGAATACCAAAGTCAATTTATCGCTCTATTCTAAAGACACTGGTCCCAGTAATCGTCGCTTTCATCGTCTGACTTTAGAACGCGATCACGTAGATTTTTTTCCGCTGTCGTGGACAATTGTTCATCCCATCAATGAAAGTTCTCCGCTGTGGGGCTACACGAATGAGCGGTTAATACAGGAAGACGCCGAGGTAGTAATTTTGTTGACCGGAATAGACGAAACCGTTTCGCAAATCGTGCATACGCGATCATCCTACAAAGCGAATGAAATCGTGTGGGATGCGAAATTTAGTAATATTTATGAGCCGATTCGTGACGGTGAACCGGTCACCATTGATGTCGGGAAAATTCATGACATTGAAACTGTACGATGAACTGTTAGCGCATCGTGATGTAAGGAGTGTAGCTTTTGAATAAGATCGAACATGAACCAATCATCGCCGTCGGATTAATGAACCTTCCTGCTGGCAATTTGAGCTTTGAATTATACGGTGATTTTATGACAGGCAACAATATTTCACTGCCTGCCGGAAGCTACCAAACAACCATTTCTGATCAGACAATTCAATTTAGCAACGGCTCATTTTTTTCTTCTGAAGTTACATTATCACCAAATGATTCGAACGCTTCCTTCACGATTCACGATGTCATCATCGGTATCGGCTTCCACTGGGAACGCAAAGAAAATCAATCATTTCAAGGCGCATTAAAACTAAAAATTGACGCACAGGGAAATTTGCAAATCATTAATTTGGTTCCGCTGGAAAGCTACGTCACCAGTGTGATTTCGTCTGAAATGAGCGCAACCGCGCACATCGAATTGCTCAAAGCGCATTCCATCATTTCGCGCGGCTGGTTGCTGGCGCAAATCAAACCGTGGCGCATCGAACGACAAACCGATTTGAGCAATGGCGCAATTTTCACTAATGAAAATGGAGATCAGGAGCTGATTCGCTGGTACGCCAAAGAAGCGCACACCGAATTTGATGTCTGCGCCGACGATCATTGCCAGCGTTATCAAGGCATCACGAAAGCCACCGAGCCACGAGTTTTTGAGACTATCAAATCTACGCGCGGGAACGTGCTGACATTTGAAGAAACAATTTGCGACGCGAGATTTTCCAAATGCTGCGGCGGGATGGTCGAAGCCTACGATGCGGTTTGGGATAACACAAAACTACCCTACTTAACAGTCTTCTATGACGAAGAAAATTTCCCTGCTGAATATGATTTGCCACTCACCGATGAAGTGAATGCAACCAAGTGGATTTTGAATTCTCCGCCTGCTTTTTGTAACACGCAGGATAAAGAAATTCTGGCAAAAATTCTGCCGGGCTTCGATCAGGAAACTACTGATTTTTATCGCTGGAAGGTGACGCTCACGCAGGAAGAAATTCAAGCATTATTGCTGAAAAAACTTGGTGTAGATTTCGGCGCAATTTTAAAATTAGAACCCGTCCTCCGCGCCGAATCAGGACGCTTAATCAAGCTCAGAATTGTCGGCGAAAAATCTTCGCTCATTGTCGGCAAAGAATTAGAAATCCGGCGTGCGCTTTCTCCCTCGCATTTGTACAGTTCTGCCTTTATCATTGAGGCTGATTCGTCACCGATTCCAAAATATTTCACGTTGCACGGCGCAGGATGGGGACACGGCGTAGGGCTTTGCCAAATCGGCGCAGCGCTGATGGCAGAGCGAGACTACGATTACCAAAAAATTCTTACGCATTATTATCCGGGTGCAGGCTTGCACTTGCTGTACGATTAATCATGAAATCTTCACACGTTGGATTCTTACTCTTGTTGTTGGCACTTCCCTGCTTCAGCCAATCGCGTCTACCTGATTTCGATCCTTCGTTAGATTTTTCCAAACGCTCTGAATTCACGTTCGCCCGCATGATTTACACCTCGTATGGCTGGCGCGAAAGCTGGACGACGGACTACCCAAAGGCTGACCATCAATTCATCGCCGGATTGCACGGCTGGGTAAAAAGCCTCCTCAGCATCAATCGCCAACCGATTTCGGTTTCAGTTCACGATCCCAAAATTTACGAAACTCCGTTTTTGTATTGCGTCGAGCCGGGTCAAATGGAGATGAACGAACAGGACGCCGCCGCGCTCCGCGAATATTTGCTGCGTGGCGGATTTCTCCTGATGGATGATTTCTGGGGCGAACGCGAATGGCAAAATGTTCAAGCGCAATTAGTAAAAGTTTTCCCCGACCTTCCGATCAAAGAAATTCCGCTGACGCATTCGATTTTTCATTGCTACTACGACATTGACGAAGTGATTCAGGTTCCAAATGTCAGCAACTGGATTTATCGCCATCAAACCTCAGAGAAAGACGGATACGTTCCGCACTTTGATGGCATCTCCGACAAAGACGGGAGGTTATTAGTTTTGATCGCCCGCAACAGCGACAACGGCGATGCCTGGGAATGGATTGATGAGCCGCGCTATTCACTAAAATACGGCTTGGCGGCGTATCGTTTAGGGATGAATTCAATTGTTTATTCGATGACACATTAATATGAAATCAACACGTTGGATACTTCCATTCATCCTTCTTCTGGCTGCGATAATTCCCGGTCACAGCCAACGTCTTTCTCGGCTTCCTGAATATTTACCTGACGAATCTCCGAACAAATATCACGAATTCACTTTTGCGCGAATGATGTACAGCGGCGGATTTTACGGACGGCGCGGACGCGGGGGCGGCGGATCGTGGGCGACGGATTATCCAAAAGGTGATTATCAATTCATCGCCGGCTTGCGTGGCTGGGCGAAGAGCTTGTTAGCGCTCAACAACGAACCAATCGCGCTTTCCGTTCATGATCCGAATATTTACAATCATCCATTTATTTACTGTGTCGAGCCCGGAAAGATGGAGCTATCGGACGAAGATGCCAACGCGCTGCGAGAATATTTAGTGCGCGGCGGTTTTTTGATCATGGATGACTTTTGGGGCGAGTACGAATGGCAAAATGTGCAGGATCAATTAAAAAAAGTTTTTCCCGATACTCCCATCAAAGAATTGTCGTTAGATCATTCGGTCTTTCATTGTTACTACGACATTAACGAAGTCGTACAAGTTCCGCAATCGAATAACTGGATTTACTATCACCAAACCTCCGAACAAGGCGGCGTAGTCCCGCACTACGACGGCATCTCCGACAAGGACGGACGCCTGATGGTTTTCATCGCCCGCAACACCGATAACGGCGACGCGTGGGAATGGATTGACGATCCGAGATATTCTTTGAAGTATGGATTAGCGGCGTATCGGTTGGGGATGAATGTGATTGTTTATTCGATGACTCATTAACGCTATGAGTGATTTACTTGAAAAATCTGAAGATATTTTGAATTTAGTCGAGGCAGAATTGGATCAAATTTCTAACCTCGAACTGAAGCAAGCATTAGTTGAGTTTTTAGTAATACCCTATCAACAAATAAGAACTTGGGACTATTCAAGAACGAATGAGAATTTTCCTTGTTGGATTGTTGCCAGCTTCAATGAAAACGATCTTGCGTTGGCGTCTTCTCAATTTGGACACGGAGCACGCGGGGATCACTGGGGCATTGTTCACATATCCGAGAAATATTTTGGCAGAGATGATTCATGGTTTTTATTCCTTGAAGATGCCTTTATTAATTCAGGGCGTTATAGAGGGTATGTTCCAGAGGACTACGAAATCCGATAATCAAAATAATTTGAGATTAAAAAACAATAAGGGCTTGGCAGTCCTCACAATCTGCCAAGCCCTTATTGTTTTTCGATGCGATCCTCACACTAACTCTCAGATTAACTCACACATAAACTGAAACTCACTTCAAATCGCTTTTCGTAACTCACTTGCTTTTACAAACGCCGACCTTGAAAAAAGGTTCCCGAAGTTTTTGAGAAAATTACTGGGAACGCCTGCATCCTGCAGGCGAAGCCTCACACAGGAATCACTTTTCATCGCAGGGATATGCTCGCCAAGGTTTCGCCCGCAGGACGCGGGCGTTCCCAGTGTGTTCCCAGAGTTGACGCTCGCAGTCCTGCAACCTATCATCCTCAAGCATTTATTTTACCAAGAGGAATTTATTGATGACCGCTTCACGAATCGAAGTTTTTAGAAAAATGTTGGAATCTGATCCAAACAACACCGCCGTCCGGTTTGGACTCGCGACAGAATTAATCAAAGCCGAACAATTCGCCGACGCCGCGACAGAATTGCAAACGTATTTATCGCAAGCCGACGATCAGGGGAACGCGTACGGCAAGCTCGCGCAGGCTCTCGAACGGATTGGCAAAATTGACGAAGCCCGTGCCGCCTATCAGCAAGGCATCGCCGTCGCCAATCGTCACGGACATCCGGGAATGGCGCAGGAGTTTCAGATGGCGTTGGACGAAATGATTTAAGTCAGAAGGCGGAAGTCGTAACGATGAAAATTCCTGACTTCAGCACTCAGCGTTCTGACTTCTGACTTCAAAGATGTATAATCAAATCTCATCGGTTTCCAGCCCCTTTACTCACCGCTATTGATGTCACCGGAAATGGCTATGTGGAGATATTTTACTCGTAAGAATTTCATCATTGCGGCGCTAAGCCTCATCTTATTACTTTCGTTTTTATTCCTGGCGGGAGTCGTCTGGATAAAATCCGGTCGCTTCGATCAATGGGTAGCCGCACAGCTTACCTCTCAACTTGCAGAGTTTGGCATCCGCACGGAAATCGGTTCGCTTAACCCTTCGCTGCGCGGGCTGAACATTGAACTCAATGACGTCAAGCTTTACCCCGGCAAAGAAAAAGAGCCGTTTCTGACATTTGAAAAACTGAACGGTTCTGTCAAATTTCGCGACCTCTTCAAACTTGGCAAGCCCACCGAAGTCAGCTTACGAGACCTCAACATTGAAGGCTTAAAATTCTGGTATACGCTCGACGCGAACGGTGTTTCGAATCTCTCCAAACTGAACTTCGACAAACTAAAAAAAGACGAAAAAGAAATCATTGTTTTTGATTATGCTGCGGCTCAAGTTGAACTGCATCGCGCGGAGATTTATTACATTGATCAAGTCCGAAAATTCGATGGCACGGCGCGCAACCTTGAATTAAAAATCACGCCTGACCGCGACAAATTTTTCCGTCTGATTTCCAATGCAGAAAATTGTTCGTTCACAATTGATGACAAAGAAACCAACGATGTCGGATTCAAACTGAACGCCTTAGCCAATGAACACGGGGCGCAAGTCGAATCACTGCAACTCGCTTCGCCGCTCTTCTTCGCCGATATGCAGGGCGAAATGAAGGATTGGCAAAAGCTGGATTACAATCTCAAAGCCAAAGCCGATGTCAAAGTCACCGAAATCACGCGCGTCTTTCTACCGAACTCACGTGTGAACGGAACCGCCAAATTTGAAGGGACCGTCACCGGACAAGGCCTCGAATATCAAGCCAATGGAAAATTGCTCAGCAATTCGCTCGTCGCCCGTGACATCCGCGTCGAAGGCATCAATCTAAAATTTAAAGGTAGCGGCACAGGCACAGAATTTGAAGCAACCGAAGAAGTTCTTTTCCAAAAGCTGGACGCGGCAGGATTCAAAATTAATCGCGCCGTTGCGTCAGGAAAAATTGCCGGCAACGGCGAAGACTTCACGTGGCTGATGAATTTCAAAGCCGCAGATTTAGCCGGCCCAGACATCAAAGCCTCCGGCATCAATTTTACCAATGCCAAAATAAATTTTCGGGGCGATGATCTCAGCAAATTCAAAGCGACAGGCAAAGCCCGCATCGAACATTTGATTACCGCAGATGTGAACGTTGGAAATGTGACCGGCGATGTAACCGCCACGCGCAACGAAATTATTGTTCCAAATTTCAACGGTTCCGTCTTCGGAGGTAATGCACAAGGCAGCGCGCGCATCCGGCTCGATAATAAAAGCTCTTCTGAAATTTCGGCAAATTTAACTTCGCTGAATTTAGATCAGGCTTCGGCGGTGAGCGCAGGCAAACGACTTCCCTTGCGCGGTACGGCGGACGGAAAAGTTAACGTGGCGTGGAATGGCTTCGATTTTAAATCCGCTGAAGGCACGGCAAATTTAAAATTCAAAGGAACGACAACAGGCAGTGATGACGGGCTGAATCCAATCGCCGGACTCCCCATCAACGGCGAACTCAACGCCGTAGCCTCTAATCGCCGCATCAGAATTAACAATACAAAAATCAATACCGGGGCAACTGATTTAATCGTCAGCGGAGACATCGGCTGGGATCAAACCGGAGCTTTGGAAGTTGCCTTAAATTCCAGCAACGCGGCAGAATTGCAGGCTCTCGCGGTGGACATCATCAAAAAAGTTGATCTCGAACTAGGCGACAAAATCGAAGCGGCAAAAGTTCAATTAACGAATCAACTCAGCTTCAACGGCAAAGTCACCGGATCGCTGCGCACTCCGGCAATCAATGGAAATTTCAGTCTCAGCGGTGTGAGTTACGACGACGACCTGCTGGGATCAATTACCGGAAATCTGGCGTATTCAGGCAATCTTTTCAAAGTTGATAACGGACGATTATTGCAGGATGGCGGCGGCAGTGCTGAATTCGCAGTGAACTATCCGATGACTGTAACGAACGGTTTGACGATCAAAACTACGCTGCATGATTTGTCAGTCGAAAAGCTCAAAAATTCATTGATTCCGTTGCCCGTGAATATCGAAGGCAAAGCCAACGGCTACGCTGAAATTGCTGGTCTTCCTGATGCGATGAGCGGCAACGCCGAAGTCAAAATTTCCAATGCCGTATACGGCACAAAAGCCTTTGACGAAGTCAGCAGCAAAATAAATTTCAGTGGAAAAAATGTTGAGCTGACAAATCTGAAATTACGCGCCGGAGACAGCGCACTCACGGGCGATGCGACGATTAATACGGAAACGAAAGGCTATCGTGCGAAGCTTCACGGCGAAGGCATTGATCTTAACGAATGGGTCAATGCAGCAAAGGAAGAAAAAGAAGAAAGAATTCCGATCACTGGTCGCGTCAATGTTGATATTGATGCGGAAGCGGCAAAAACTTCAATACAAGCAACTCACTCTGATTTTGACGGAGGTTATTTCTTTGACCGTATCGAAGCCGTAGCCACGGGCAGCAACATCACATACAAAGAAGAAAAAATCGGCAAAGTTCGCCTCGTGATGAAAGGCAGCAACAATGTTTCCGCGCTGGATTTAGAAGCCGAAGCTTTCGAACAAAATTACACTGGCAAAGGTAATATTGATTTCAATCAAAAAAATGCTCCGGTAAATTTGGCAGTAAATTTCAATGAAGTCGAACTGACAAAATTTCTGGATGTTGCCACTTCCGATGATTTGAATGCGAGCGGAAAAGCTTCGGGACAACTTCGCGTCGCGGGATTTTTATTCAGTGAAACTGATCCGATCCGCATTGAAACAGAATTCGATAAGCTTGGCTTCATTGTTGGCGATTACAACTTAGCCGCGCAAACTCCGTTCACACTTAAGGCCAATGCCAATCAAATTGATCTTGGCACGATCAAACTTTCGGGGGCGAATACAAGCGTTGTCGTCAGCGGCGCCATCGCGATGAGCGAAAATGGTAAGAGCAATTTATCTATCAACGGCGATGTCAATTTGAAGCTGCTGCAAACTTTTGTCAAAGATGTCTTCGCCGATGGCATAGTCAAAATACAAGGCGTCGCCGCCGGAAATTTCAAGCAACCACGCTTCAGTGGAACCGCGACTTTGGTGGATGGTTCGCTGCGCGTTCCGGGCTTTCCGCTCGGCTTGGCACGCGCTAAAGGGAGGTTGTTATTCACGGCAGATCAGGCGCAGCTGGCATCTTTTGAAGGCGACACCGGAGGCGGAAAAATTCGCGCTACGGGCGGCGTCGCCTTCGTCGGATTTAAGCCGAATCGTTGGCGTTTTCAGATCAAACCGGAAGGCGTTCGTTATGATTATCCACGCGACACGCGCACGACTTTTGATGGTGATTTGGAATTGCAGGGAACGCGAGAATTTCAATTGCTCAGCGGTCTCGTCAATGTGCGCCGCACCGAATATTTAGCCGATGTAGATTTGTTTGAATTCATCGAACGCATGACCGGACAATTTGCCAACACCACGATCAGCGCGGTCTCGACAGATGAAAGCATTTTCCCGCCTACGCAAATGGACATCCGCGTCGCAGCGAATGAAACGTTGACGCTTCGCAATAAATTACTGGATGCCACAGGCAGCACTGTTCTACGCATTAAAGGGCCACTTGATGATCCTTCGGTCGGCGGACGCATCACGGTAACACGCGGTGTGATTGATAATGTTTTCAACCAACGCTTTCGCATTAATAACAGCGGCACAATTGAATTTTCCGGCGTAGACAAACGAGGCGGACAGATCAATCTCGAAGCTGAAGCCGACATCAAAAATTATCGCGTTATCGCTAACGTCACCGGAGCTTTGGCGCAGCCACGCGTCAAATTCCGCTCCGAACCGTCCTTGCCCGAAGCTGATGTGATCAATTTAATAACGACGGGAACGCTCCGCGATGAATTCGCTACGAACGGTTCTTCCAGCTCGCAGGCGCTGGCGAAAACTTCGCTGAATACGGCGGCATCATTAATTGCGCAACGCGCTTCGCGTTCGGTTGAATCCAACGTCACCAGCCGATTATTTGGCTTGAATCGTTTTTCGGTTGATCCATTGTTGACGGGACGCGGAACTGATCCGACGGCGCGCGTGACCATTGGGCGACGCATCACCAAAGATTTGTCTATCACATATTCGGCGAGCCTGACCTCCAGCCAGGAACAAATTATTCTGATTGAATATCAGGTCAGCGATAAATTAACGTTAGTCGCCAACCGTTCACTGGATGGCAGCATCGGTTTTGATGTGAGATTACGAAAGAGATTTTAGGAAAATGAACTACGGAGGGCATGGAGAAAAATCAGACAGGGTATCTTCAGGTGACAGGTGTCCGGTGTCCGGTGTCCGGTGTCCGGTGCCGGAACTAACATCTAGCATCCAACATCCAACATCTAAAATAAACTCCGTGCGCTCCGTGTTCTCCGTGGTTCTATTCACTCTTCTTTTCTTCCTCTGCTTCCTGCTCCCTGCTTTTTCCCAGTCCCTCGAAAACATCGTCGGCAAACCGATTGCTGAAGTAAAACTTGTTTATGAAGGAGCCGCCGCCGCGCTTCCGACAAATGATCTGCGTGGATTTTTGCGCGTCCGCGAAGGTTCAAATTATTCTGTCGTGGAAGCGCGTCGTTCATTGTTGGCATTATTCGATTCCGGTCGTGTGGCCAACGTTCGTATCGAAGCAAAATTAAATCCCGAGGGCAATGTGATCGTCACGTTTCTGGTGACTCCACAACAGCGCATTGGCGAAATTAATTTCACCGGCTTAGTCACCGAAATCTCGCTTGAAGAGATGCGCGCCAAACTTCCTGATCTGGATCGTGGTCTGAAATTCTCTGAAGTGAACCTTAGTCGTGGGGCTGATTTTATTGTCGAACTGTTGCGTGATCGCGGATATTACCAGGCCGCCGTCGAACCCAAAATTACGCTCGATAAAAATGGAACGGTGGTAGATATTGACTACAACATCACTGCTGGAACTGCCGCAAAAATTACTGCTATCAATTTTACAGGCACAAATAAATTGCCTGAAGCCACCTTGCGTTTAGCGCTGAAAAGCAAAATCGGAGCGAATTTCGTTCGCGCTACATTGAATGCCGACCTGCAACAATTATTGCAAATGCATTTGTCGAAAAATTATTTTGCGGCTTCGGTTGGCCCGGCTGATATTAATTACGACACCAATAAAAATTCTGTTGTTTTGAATCTTCCCATTATTTCCGGCCCCATTTGCGAAGTTAAATCTGAAGGCATTGAGATTTCAGAAAAACAGTTTCGCAAGCTGCTCCCGCTGATGCGCGAAGGTGGAATTGATGACGCTTCGCTGGACGACAGCGCCCGCCGTATTCGTGATCATTTGCAGGAAGAAGGATATTTCTTTGCCGAAGTTGAGCCGCCTCCGATGCCTGATTTAACAGCAGACCGCGCTGTCATCAGCTTCGCAGTAACTCCAAATCAACGATACCGCGTGACCGAAATCAGAATCGAAGGCACAGTGCATTTGAACTACCTGGAAATCGCCTCCAGCCTGCAAACACAGACCGCCGCTTTTTTCTCGATCCCGCTTTTTTCACCAAGTTATATTCGCGGCATCACCAGCGAACAATCTCTAAAAAGAGATTCTGATGTGATCCTGACCCAGCTCCGCGATCAGGGCTATCGCCGTGCGCGGATGCGTGCCGTCAATCGCGCCGTCAGCGAAGATAACGACCAGCTCAAAATTATTTTCAAAGTTGATGAAGGCCCGCTCTCGCATGTCGGCGATGTCGCCTTCAAAGGTAATGCGCTTTTCACGACGGATTTCCTGCGCGAAAAAATCGCCCTCAAACCCGGAGATAATTATTCGATCAGCCGCATCAAAATCGAAGCCAATAAAGTGCTGCAACATTATTACGATGAGGGCTATGCTTCGGCGTCCGTGCTGGCGCGTTCGGCTGAAATGAATGACAACAAAGTCCGCGTCATTTACGAAATTTCCGAAGGCCCGAAAGTGTATATTCGCAACGTTCAAATCACGCAGGAAGGCGCCCGCAAACGCACAATTGGCGGACGTATCGGTAACTATTTGCACTTTAAGGAAGGCGACCTGCTTAAGAACGATGACCTCCTGCGTAGCGAGCAGGAACTCTATGGAGCAGGCGCTTTCCGCAGCGTCCAGATTCGCACTGAACAACTGGGCGAAGAAGGCGCAACCGGCGAAGTCCAACGCAATGTTTATGTAGACGTGCTGGAAGGTAAATCGCGTTCATTTGTGTATGGTGGCGGTTATCAATCCGATGAAGGCCCGCGCGGAATTTTTGAAATTTCCGATCCGAATTTATTTGGCAGATTAACGACCGGAAGCATCCGGCTGCGCGCCAGTCCACGAAATTTATTAGGGCAACTTTCGTATACCGATCCGCGCCCATTTAATTTCTCGACGCCGCTGCTGGCTTCGTTATTGGTGCAGGAACAAAAACGTGTCGCGTTTGATTCGACGCGCTGGACGGCTCTGCTGCAAGTCGAAAAGCAGATCAATCCGAAATCTATTTTGCTGTTCCGTTACAACTTCGATGATGTCACCGTCCGCGAATCTTCCTTGCAACCACGCAACGAAAAAGAGCGATTGCTCGCCGAACAGCAACGCCTCAACATTGATCGTCGTGATCGCCCGATTCGCCTGTCGCGGCTTTCGACTTCTTATGCCTTTGATGGTCGCGACAATCCTTTTGATTCGACGACAGGCAGGTATCACACGGCAGACGTGACGCTCGCGATGCGCGCCTTCGGAGGCAACGGACAATTCGCCCGTGTTTTCACTGAAAATCAATTTTATTATCGCGTCCCGAAACTGAAGACCCCCACAATTTTTGCCGCTGATTTTCGCTTCGGAGTTTCTGCCAATCTGGGGCAACCGATAGATAAAATTCTGCCTTCGACTTCGGTTCGTGTCCCGATTGATTTGAAGCTGATTCCGTTGACGGAAAGATTTTTCTCTGGCGGTTCATCAACCTTGCGCGGCTACAATTTCGAGCTGGCAGGCCCGCGGCAGTGTACTGTTGCGGCAGTCGTAGACGGTACGCCAACCCCTGAAAAATTAATTGGTTTGGATTGCAGCCTCGTCCCTGCGAACGTAATTTCAAAGACTACGGATCAGGTGATCGGTGGAAATGCTCTGATGATTTTCAATGCGGAAATCCGGCAACCCCTGTATCGGCAAATCAGCCTGGTAGGATTTTATGACGGCGGCAACATCTTCCGAACTTTCGGAGAAATGAAGCCTGGAAATTTTTCGCACAGCGTAGGTGTCGGGCTTCGCATCAAAACACCGCTCGGCCCGTTACGGTTTGATATGGGATATTTAGCGAGCGATCCCTTCGCCGGAACCACGCTGACTCCACAGCAAAATCCATCATATCGTGCGCCACGTGTGAGATTTCATTTGAGCTTTGGACAGGCGTTCTAAAATGCAGAAGCCTGCACGCAGTAAGGGTGCTAGATCTCA
>JAYTCQ010000048.1:0-14417 GCA_043736395.1 Blastocatellia bacterium
TAAAACCAAGCTGAAGCTTGTACTCGATACTTTTGGTGATGGAAAATTCCTGACTTTGTTGCATGTCTACATGAAAGAAGAAATGACATGAAACAATCGCAAATTTTAATTCTTATTTTTGTTTATCGAATCCTGGCTATTTTATTGGCTTGGAACCTGGCTGCGCACGATAACTTCATTTCGTTTTCAGGGATTCGTAAGCCTGTCGCGCTTCGATCAAAACCGGCGAATCGGCATCCGCCTCCTGCCACAAGGCGAAGAACGATTCAAATTGTTGACGGCTTTTTATAATATCGCCATTAAGCGCCGCCGCCTGCGCCAGCCCCAGATGTGCCAGCGACCACAGCGGAGACAAAGCGTCCCAGCCACGATGCGCGAGAATGCGTTCAAATTCTGCCGCCGCCAGCGTCCCGTTGCCGGCCTGTAAATAGGCCTGTCCGCGCAACCACGCCAGCCGGAAGCCGAGCGCAGTTGCCCTGATAGTGATGCGCCGAAGCATCCTGTGGCCAGGTCTTCGTCAAAACGGTTGATGCTTCAAGTCGCCTATCAAGTTCGCCTGTGATGTAACGATAATAGCTCGCGGCAATGCTCAATCGTTCGCGTTCGCTGACGCGTTGGCGCAATTGCCAGGCGCGTTCCAATTGCTTATTGCCGTGTGCCAGATTGCGTAAGTCGCGTGAAGAAATTCCAAGTCGTAAATGTGCCAGTGCGAAGTTGCTGTCCTTCTCTGTTGCGCTTTTGAAAAATGGAATTGCTTTGTCCTGTTGTCCTCTGCTCTGCAATTCAACTCCGCGGGAATAATTTTGTAACGTCTCCAGCGATGCCGTCGTTCCCTGCTCAATTGGCGCATTGAACTTCTGAATCGAAGAAAGCGATTCTCCTAATTTTCCGCGTAATTCAATCGCAGCTTGCCCCAGCGACTTCAGCACTTGTTCCTGACTATCGGCTTCGGTTTGTTGTAGTGCGATGACTTCCCCGCTTTGACTATTGATCGTTTCCAGGGTGATGACGTAGTGGCGACCGAGGCTGGCAATTGTCCCAACTAATAATGCTTTGATGCCGCTCCGCTGACAGATTTCGCGGGCAACTTCGCGGGTGATTTTTTCCTCCTGTGACTGTGCACGCGAGTGCCCCATGAGTTGCAGCGTTTCTCTGGCACGCTCTTCAGGATAAATATTCAGATACGGCGGTTGTTGCTTTCATTGTTTTTCTCCTAAGTTTTTGGAATGCAAACAATTTCGACTTATGCCGAAGATTCAATAATCTGTCACGAGCAAGACTGAATGATTAGCTACGCTTGGTTACAACTGCCCGTACCTTTGCCTCTTGATATTTTTGCTCTCACTTGTACATGCGCCTTCTATCGAAGAACTCCATCATCCATCGTAAAATATTTTTTGCTTGTGATTGGAAATGAAAATGGGGTTATGGCGGTTTGCAGATGAGTGCGCCAACCGAGACACCAGGCATTCTCCATTAGGCATTGCGGTGATTGTCCATTGTTAAGCAATAAATACTGCTTTCCCCCGAAAAATAATTAAAAATGAACAATTGCGAATGAACAATGATTCGTGACTTGGTCGCAAACAAAAAAATCGCGTAGTTTATAAAGCTACGCGATTCTTCAACAAACAGCTGGGAACAAAATTTTATCTGCGACGAGGCGCGCTCGCACGACGAACTTCTTTCGTCACGGCTCCGGCATTCACTGCCGCTGCGCCGTTTGGAATATTCGCGCCGGATGGAATCACAAACATTCGGACTTGATGATCAGATGTTTCACCGGAAGGACGCACGACTAAACGATTCGCATCAATCGTGACGCCAACAGAACCATCTGCTAAACGATCACGAACATTTTTTCCGCGCTCGAAAGCAATGGCTGCGCTTTCACCTTTTTTATAATACGAATCAATCACAAGTTTAGCTTGTGGGTCAGATTCAAGCTTGCGCACGACATCCTGCAAAATGTATTTGCAGGCATTATCAACGCGAGCGTTATTAAATTTAAAGGTTGAGCAAGGTGTAATCTCTTCAATATTGACGACCTTTTCTTCAGCCACTTTGAAAGAGATGGTGCCATTGGCTTCGCAGTCCACAGCATCGGTTTTCAAATTCAGCTTCACCGTGACATTGCTGCCGGGAGCCAATCCTGATGTATCAAGTTTGGCACATGAAGCATCGCCCATAATTGAGCCACCGGTAGTAGACCAACTTGGAATGATATTTCCGTAATTGCTGCCACCCGTCACCGCAGATGAACAAATGCTGATGGTTTCGCCAGGCTGAATGATTTTGGCAGCGCTGGTTAATTCGACAGTTGGCGAAGTGAAGCAGGTCGGGCAGGCATTCACTACAAAGGCTTTGCTGTCATACGCGGTGCAGCCACCTTCACAGTCTTTGTAAGGAGCCATTACTTCGGCGGTCACCGTGTACGTTCCCGGAGTTAAACCGGTCGTATCAAAAATAAAATTACCGAGGCTGTCGCTGATGCCCTGACCAGTTGAGACAGTCCATTTTAATGGCATCTGCTGCGCTTCAGGCGTACCTGAAACTTTTGCCCGAAAGGTAATTTTATCGCCTACACAAACCGTTCCATTGTTGGCGCGCTTGGCGGCATCAATTTTGCTGGAGACGACTCCCGGTTCAAGCTGTAAAGTGGGAACCGTTCGCGGCTTTAATTTTGCCTGATCTTTATTGATGGGATTAGAATTCTGACCGAATCCAGTTGAGACGAATAATGCTATCAAAGCGGTAGAGAAGAAATACTTTTTCATGGTAACACCGATCCTATTAGAGAAAACATAAGTGTGGGGCACCTGTGAGAACTTCCTTGGGTCGGAACATTTAACCGTTACCGTTACGCCATCAGAATATTCCAAGCCAGTAACAGTTTACGGCAAAATCTTTGTTATCTTGATGATAAGCCGATGGCAAATATATCGCGTCCATCCTCCTAACGGCAACAAAAAAGTTTTTTATCTAACTGGAGCGCAAGCGTTTCGCTTGCCCCGCGAGCGCGTGTAACGCCGCTCGCGGAGCGTGGCGAGAAGGAGCCGTGATTGCCAGTTAGCTCACTCTCTACGGTCGTTTGCGACGCTCGCGCTGGCAAACGAAGCAAGCGCGATGCTCGCGCTCCAGTCGCCTGAACCTTGCGTCCTTATTCAACAATCTGTTAGCTTCTAGTGTATGGCTAAAATACATTTTCTCGGCGCTGCTGGCAGCGTGACAGGTTCGAAGTTTTTACTTGAATCCGAAGGCTACCGATTATTAATTGATTGCGGATTATTTCAGGGTTTGAAGGAATTACGCCTTCGCAACTGGGAACCGCTCCCGATTGATCCGAAAACGATTGATGCTGTCGCTTTGACACACGCGCACATTGATCATACTGGATATTTGCCTCGACTTGTTCGGGATGGCTTTAAGGGAAATGTGTATGTCACCCGCGCCACTGGTGATTTATTAACAATTATGCTGCCGGACTCCGCGCGGATTCAGGAAGAAGATGCGGATTATGCAAATCGGAAAAATATTTCGAAGCATTATCCGGCTTTGCCGCTTTACACCGAAGCCGATGCCAAAGCCGCGATTAAATTGATGTACGGGATCACGTACGAAGCGCCAATCAAACTGTGCAAAAATATTACGCTTCGCTACACACAGGCCGGGCATATTCTCGGTTCCGGCTGCATTCAAGCGACTGTGACCGAAAGCGGAAAGGCACCAGTCACAATTTTATTTTCAGGAGATTTGGGAAGGTACAACGAACCGATTTTGAATGATCCGGCTCCCGTGCATGAAACTGATTATCTACTGGTGGAATCCACATACGGAAATCGCGTCCACGCCGAACACGATCCGAAGGAACGCCTCGCCGAAATCATTAATGAAACAGTAGAGCGCGGCGGAAAAATTATTATTCCGGCTTTTGCGATTGGACGGACGCAGTTGCTGATTTATTACATTCGTGAACTGGAAGAAGAAAAAAGAATTCCGATTTTGCCGGTGATTGTGGATTCTCCGATGGGCGCGCAAGCTACGAAATTCTATGCTCGTCACACCGATGAACACGATCTGGAAATGAAGCAACTCGGAACTGAACACAAAAATGCGCTGGCGACTAACAATTTCCGACTGGTTCACGCCAGACAGGAATCCAAAGGCATTAACTCAATCAAAGAATCGGCGATCATTATTTCAGCTTCGGGAATGGCTACCGGAGGCCGCATCATGCACCACCTTTTGCATAACCTTCCCGATCCAAAGAGTACCGTAATTTTAGTCGGTTATCAGGCAGAAGGGACGCGTGGCAGAAGAATGCAAAATGGTGAAAAAGTGCTGCGATTGTTAGGTGAAAACGTTCCTGTCAATGCACAAATTGAAACGATTGGAAGCTTATCCGCGCACGCAGATTCCGGGGAGATATTGCGCTGGCTATCGGAATTCAAACATCCACCACGCAAAACCTTTATCGTCCACGGTGAACCAGAAGGAGCGCAGGGATTACAAAAATTAATTCAGGAAAAACTGAACTGGAATTGCGAGATTCCGCAGTATTTGGATGTGGTGGAGATTTAAATCGGGAGATTTACTGCAAAGGAACCAGGGACAAGGGGCAAGAGATTCAGGTCGGAAATTTCGAACTTCATTGTCCCCTTGACCCTTTGTCCCTTTACGGTAAAAGCCCTAATTCCTAACATTTCAAAATCAAATTTCCTCCTGCATCAATTCTTCCTTCCCATCCCTGACCGATCATCGTCGTCGAACCGTATTCAATCACCAATCCGCCATTGGGAATTATTGCGCCGGATTTCAATTCACTGCGATCATACAAATTAATTTTATAGCGCTTCCCTGCCTCCCAGATTTCGATTTTGGTATCAGATTTCGCCAGATGATTTTTGACCCTGTTTTTCGGGAGACTCGGTTTCTGTGTCGTGCCAATCGCTCGCAAATGAAGGTTCACAATTTCAACTAATCCTGTAGGATTTGAATGACCGTAACGCATTTGATGGAGCTGATGAAAATCACCTTTTGCGACTTCCCAGTCATCGTTGAAGTCAACTTCAAGTTCGAACGATTGCCCTTGATAGCGCATACCCAGCGAACGCTTAAACTCCAATCTTGATGACGGTACGCCTTCATTTTTCATTTCAATGTTGGCTTGTTTTTTGAGAATTGAAAACTGCTGCGTCAACTCCCGGCTCCTGAGATTCGCCCCGTTCAGCATAACGGTTTTTCGATAATCTTTAATCACATCGGCGAGCAAAACTCCGAGCGCGGAAAATGCGCCGGGATACGATGGAATCAGGATACGCTTAATTTTCAATGACTCTGCCAGCGCACACGCATGCAATCCGCCCGCGCCACCAAAACTTACCAACGTAAAGAGACGCGGGTCGAAACCGCGCTCCAATGAGACCAATCGCAAAGCCCTTTCCATATTGGCGTTCGCTACTTTAATCACGCCCTCTGCTGCCTGGAATCGGTCAATCTTTCGGCTGCTGAATTTTGACATTTGAAGCGCTAAATCCTCTAAAGATTTAGCTGCGCGGTCACGATGAAGCGGCATTGATCCACCCAATAAATCGGTCGCGCCGAACCTTCCCAGGACAACATTCGCGTCTGTGACGGTAGGCAGAATTCCTTTTCCGTAACACGCCGGGCCAGGGTTCGCTCCGGCGGATTCAGGCCCGACGCGCAACGCGCCACCCTCATCAATAAAGGCGATGGAGCCACCGCCCGCGCCAACGGTATGAATATCCAGCACCGGAACCGCAATCGGTAACCCTGAAATTTTCGCTTCGCTGGTAGTTTTCGGGGAACCCTGACATAGCGCGACATCCGTCGAAGTTCCGCCCATATCAAATGTCAAAATATCTTCATATCCGGCGTGTTGCGCGATTCGTTGAGCTGCGACCAGCCCGCCCGCAGGCCCGGACAAAATTGTCCGCACCGGCTCAACCGAAGCTGTCTCCACTGAAATTGAACCGCCTGAAGATTGCATTACCCGTAATGAAATCAGCCTCTCAAGTTGCTTCAATTGCAGTTGCAAAGTATTGAGATACTTACTAACCAATGGCGCAATATAGGCATTGACGACGATGGTAGAAGTTCGTTCATACTCGCGATACTCCGGCAAAATTCGATGCGAAATGGAAAGCGGAATTTTTAAAGTGGCTAAGTCTTCGGCAATGGCAAGCTCGTGAGCAGGATTTGTAAACGAGAAAAGTAAGGAAATTGCAACAGATTCGACGCGAGCCTGCCTTAATTTTTTCACGAGCGACACGAGGTCTTTTTCACGTAGGTTTTCAATGACTTCACCATCCGCGCCGATGCGTTCTTTTACGCCAAAGCGCAAGTCAGATGAAATTAACGGTGGAGGTTTTTGAGCCGAGAAATTGTAAATATCAGGACGATTTTGCCGTCCGATTTCAATGACGTCTTCAAAACCAGCCGTCGTAATTAAAGCTGTCCGCGCACCTTTACGCTCCAGTAATGCATTGGTAGCGACGGTTGTCCCGTGAGAAATTTCCAGCGCAGCCGCTCCCCCAAGTTCATTGAGAATTTTATGAATTCCTTCCAGAATTGCGTTTGAAGGATTGTGCGGTGTCGATGAAATTTTGAAGCTGAATAGCCTGTAATCAGTGATAGCGATAAAATCAGTGAAAGTTCCACCTGTGTCTACCCCGATGCGAATATTTTCTGGAAAAGATTTTTTTTGTGATGACATGAAAAAATAATGAAACCTCTGCTCAGTTGCCGCGTTGAAGAAAATACCGGCAATGTTAGCGCTTTGAGATAGCCCAAAGCGAAGAGCGCTACGACTTGAAATTTTACGCTTCGTTTAGAAGCACACATCTTAACCTCACAACCCCGTTAAGACGAACTTGATTTGAATAGCCGGAGTCGCCAGCGATATTTATAAATGGCGGTTCTCAAACTTTGGACGATCACACACTTAGGAGTTTTATTTATTATGAAAACCAATACCCTCAAAGTCTTATTTCTTTCAGCTTGCTTGATTATTCTTGGCGGAGCGGCACAGGCACAAGCCAAAAAGAAAGGTGAAACCATCACAACGGCACCAAAACTCGTCGTGACCAAATTAAAAGTGAGCGAAGGCGAATCCTTTGACGTTCGAGGCAAGGCTACATTTGTGTTAGCGGCGGTGAACTCTGACGACTCTTTTACCGGCACAATTACCTATTCGTTGCCAGATGATGCCAGAGCGAAGATTGCGCAAATCACTGGTAAACCTGTTGCACAGATTCCTGCGACCATCACTCAATCTGAAGTGAACGGAAACTTTCAAAAATTAACTGAATGCCCGGTGCTTCATGTTGATTTCAGTGCGATGGATTTAGTCGTCGCCGGTGCCAAAGTTCACTTCAATCGCTTCACTGTTGATATTACTGACTCTGGTCGTGAAATCACGATGCTGGCCTGCAAAATGGCAGTCCAAATCAATGTTGGCCGTCAACGTCGCGGCATTATCCGCCGCATGAATGAAATCATCAACGGTATTGAGCCAGAAGCGCAAAATTAATTGTAGCTCCAGCTCGATCGCGCTAATTATAAACTTCAAATGCGGGCGTAGTTCAATTCAACTGTCGCCCGCATTTTCTACTTCTCTGTTAGCCTGTGATAGCGTATTCTTCTGCAATTGGGGGAGTAAATGTCGATTAAGCAAAATATTTTTTTGATGATCCTTGTTGCAGCCAGCTTCACAGTTGCTCGCGCGCAATCTCAAGTTGCTATTCCTGTTCCGAATCCTATTTCAAAAGCTCCAGTTAATCCTCCTGATCTAACCGGTGAAGTCTTACGGATAAATGGCGAATTCCGTTTAGTCATCGTGAATAACGACGAAACCCGCTCATTCACGGGTCAGGTCAACCTTTGCTTTAATTTTCAGGCAGAAAATCCAGTTTATTCCAGTTTTAATATCACAGTTGGGCCGCAGCAAAACGTAGTAGCTGCCGTTCGTCCTGCAGGCGGGAGTGGCGACCAATATTTGATGATTGCCAAATATCCCGATGGCAAAATAATTATCCACAAAATCGCCAATTCAAAAACGAGTTTCGATACGACTTTGCTTGTCACGAATAACGTTCCCACGCCACCTCCAACGCCAACACTTCCACCAGCAACGGCTGCCGCTCCGTCACCCGTCACGAACAAAAAAGGGCCAATCAAAGTCAGTCCTAAATTAACCGGCGGCTCCAATGAACATGACCCGTTTTTTCTGGTCTTTGATATTTCCGCACCAGATCAAATCTTTAATGGATCATTAACGATTAAAGGGAAAAACCTGGATGATATGAAACCCGTCGGCGTTAACGGCAAAGGTTCCGTTGAATTTAAAATTCCCGATGAATACGAATTTCAAACGATCAGTTACAAAATGATGGACTCTCGCGGAGAAACCGTCAGCGAAGGAGTGGCAGACTTAAATAAACTTTTTGCCGGTGAAACTGCTGCAATTGGTGAAATCACCCTTGATAAACCAAATTACAAAGTTGGTGATAAAGCAGAAGTTACCATTGAATTTCTCGGCCCCGCCCCCACTGGCGCGATTATTGAAATTAAGGTAGCCGAGGCCAGCGGCAGAAATATTTTCAATGATCGCCGAACAGAACCAGCGACTTCTGAATTAAAACCATTAAAAATTACCGTTCCATTAACGGTCAGCGCGAAAGGCGCGGCGATTCTCGAAGTTAAAATTTTTGATGGTGAATCTAAAGTAATTCTTGATTCCGCAAACACTTCCATCATTGTTCAACAATAAAACTACATTCGCAAATATTGTTTAAACAATGACTTGCAACGCAACATTTTTGTGTGAGCAAATGAAACTATCCCGTTGTAACTACTCAATTCGCTAAAGATAAGGTATAATGCCCAATTAGTTCTGATTCCGAAAACTGACCTAAAGAATTATTTAATTACTTCCTTGGTATTTGTAAAAATATGATAAATGCAATTGGTATTGTGAAAAAATTAGGGCCAGGAGACGATGTAGATACGAAATGTGGCAAATGTAAAGACGTTCGAAGCCACGTGATTGTCGCGGTAGGTGATACCGGTCAAATCACTAGAGTTCGCTGTGCAACCTGCCAGGGTGAACATAATTATAAAGCCCCTTCTGACAAACCGAAACGAGCTGCGAGTACGCGCACTCCGCGTTCTTCTGAAGTCGTAGCAAACGGGCCGACAAAAATCTATTCTCCACAACAGCGCTTCAAAGTTGGCGATCAAATTTCTCATCATACTTTCGGCCTCGGACTTGTCCATGACGTCCGTGAAAGAAAAATTGATGTGAAGTTTGGACGCGACGCCAAAGTTTTGATTCATCTGGGCTAAAGACACTTCAATCGAGAAATAAGAAACTCCCTTGCCAGCATCAACGATTTTCCGCGATGACTGCTAAGGGATTTTTCTGTTCGATCCAGCTCTGCAAATGTTTTTCCTGAATTCACATCTTGAAAGATCGAATCGTACCCAAATCCATTCTCGCCACGCGAAGCCTGCGCAATCACACCTAGAGCAACACCTTCAAACGTTTTTGTACCATCCTCAAAGCCGGTAATCGCTATACTACAAACAAACCGAGCGCCACGATTTTCTATCGGAATACTCAGTAAATCAGCGAGTAGCTTGATGACCCGATCCGCGTCCGTCGCGTCTTCTCCTGCAAAGCGTGCCGAATAAATTCCTGGCGCGCCATTCAAAGCGTCTACTTCCAAACCCGAATCATCCGCCAGCGATAAAATTCCCGTTTGCGCAAAATAATATTCAGATTTGATAATCGCGTTTTCGGTGAAGGTGCTTCCCGTTTCTTCAACGACTTCGTAACTTTCAGGCAAATCACTAAGCCCGATCACCTGATACGGCAGGCCTTCGAGTAAGGAAGTAATTTCTTTGATTTTTCCGGGATTAGTTGTGGCGATCAAGAGTTTTGTCATCGGGATATGTAGCGCAAACTTTCCAGTTTGCGTCTTTCCATTACTGTTAATTTGCAGAGTAACCATAGCCGCTCAGAGTTGATTAGCTTTAACTGGAAGTAAATTGGTTGCGACAAGGCAAACTGGAAAGTTTGCCGTACGTTTAAGCAGTAGCTTTGACTAAAGTAACCTTAAAAGAAGCATCGAATTTTTCATCTTCGCGGACGCGATCAATCACTTCCATCAGCTTAGCTTTAACGCGCTCACGTTGATCTTCTTCGACAATGGCAAGCCAATCATCCAGAAAATAGCTTTCGATGATCGGGTCTTCAATAAAAGATTTTCCGTCATCGAAAAGTAATTCGCATTTAATCGTTGTGGATTCAACGGAGCGGAATCCGGCATCTTTCACAAATTGTTCGGCTTCATCCACAGTCACGCGATCGAGAATTAAATCTTCCAGTTTTTCAGTCGGTAGATCGGCCTCAAATAAGGCTTCCCAATATACGGAAAAGAATTCGTCAAAAGTGCCCCGCGTCGCAGTCTTTAAAACAAAGGTTGCGTCTTCAAGGCAGGTCTTTTTCAAATCGGACAAAATTAATTCCAAATCATCCTGTAGCTGTCTTGGCGTGAATAAGGAAACATCAAGTATCGCTACGTCAAAGGCGCGTTCAAGGCTGCTGATGGAATCGAGTGGCGCCTGAATAAATTTCAGGTTTTCAAGGTTTTTTATCGAGTTTTTACCGAGCGCAAGTTTTAATCGTTCCTTGTCTTCTTCGACGGCGACGACTTCACCGCGATCCCCCATTTTTACAGCGAGATCGAACGCGAAAGTTCCGGTGCCACATCCGGCGTCTAGAATTCTCCCGCTTTTCGGTAATTTGAGAATTTCTTCCAACGCAGCGTCAAACGCTTCGCGCCAGTTCGGAACAATGTACAGATCGTAGATAAAGGCTAATTCTTTGGCGGTTTTCATAATCGGCGAATAGTACCGAATTCAGTAAAGAATCAGCAAGTCAGTTGACGAAATGATGAAGTTATTCAAAACTCCAAGCGTGCTAATTACTATCTGTCCAATTTGTAATCGTGAAGTTGAAGCGCTACGTCATGCCGAGCCTCACCATCTAAAAACGTTAATTCAAATCAACGTCCCCAACTGGCAACCTGAAGACAAACTCTGCACCGCTTGCTTCGATTTATTTCATCAAGCTGACGAACGCAATCGAACCAGTGATAAAATTTTTCACGATGGAGCCTACCACATTTTACCGACTCCGGTTCGCGTCGGAGCGAATGAAAAGTTCGCCGGACGTGGAGTCACGATTGCGTTTTTGGATTCTGGATTTTATCCGCACGACGATCTCATCAAACCGCACAATCGAATCAAGCACTACGTCAATATCGCCAATAAAAATGCGGCTGCGGATGAGTATTTCAAACCCGACAATTCGAGTTGGCACGGGATGATGACTTCTGTTGTCGCCTGCGGAAACGGATATTTATCGAATGGAAATTATCGCGGAATTGCGAATGAAGCCAGTGTGGTTCTGGTGAAAGTCGGGACTGCTTCGCGCATTCATCATCAGGACATTACAGAAGGATTACGCTGGGTTATCGCGCATCAAAAAGAATTTGATATTCGCATCGTAAATCTGAGCTGCGGCGGAGATTTCGAAGCATCGTATTTAACCGATGAACTTTCACAGGTTGCGGAAGCAGCAGTCAAAGCTGGATTAATTCTCGTGTGTGCAGCGGGCAATTCAGGAAATACAAAAACACATGCCGTCCTGCCACCGGCCTCTGCCCCAGCAGTCATCACTGTCGGCGGTGTTAACGATCATAATACGCTTGAATTCGACGATAATGAACCGTTTCATTCATCGTACGGTCCAACAATTGATGGCTTGCAAAAACCTGAAATCATCGCGCCCAGTATCTGGTTAGCCGCTCCGATTTTGCCCGGTACACCCACTGCCGAAGAAGCGGAATTGATTTCGTTATTGCACGATGCCCCTGATCACCAGCTCCGGGATTTATTACAGGCACATCAGGGAATAAATGCAGAACTAGACGCGGCAGTCGAACTTCCACCTTATCTAATTCGTCAACTCATCAATATCAAAGCGCACGATACAAACATCATTGATGGAAATTATAAACATGTTGACGGCACCAGTTTTGCCGCACCGATTGTCTCTTCTGTCATCGCGCAAATGCTCGAAGCGAATCCAAATTTATCTCCACAACAAGTGAAACGAATTTTGATTGATACCGCGATTCGGCTAAAAAATATTGAGGTAAATCGGCAAGGCTGGGGAATGATTATCGCCGGACGTGCAGTGGAAGCGGCATTGGATATATTTTCAACTACGAAATAAACTGAGTCCTCATCAATCGGTGTAATAAATAGGAATACTTATGCAGAAACGCAAACTTGGAAAAAGTAATTTAGAAGTATCAGCCATCGGGCTTGGCTGTATGGGAATGAGTTTTGGCTACGGCCCGGCGCACGACAAACAGGAAATGATTTCAGTTCTTCGCGCTGCCGTCGAACGTGGCGTCACGTTTTTTGATACGGCTGAAGCTTATGGTCCATTCACCAACGAAGAATTACTCGGCGAAGCATTCGCGTCCATTCGTGATCAAGTGGTGATCGCTACGAAATTCGGATTTAAAGAAGGTACTCCCCTTGCCGGACTCGATAGCACCCCAGAACGCATCCGTTTGGTTGCCGAACAATCATTGAAGCGTTTGCAGACAGATCGAATAGACTTGTTCTATCAACATCGTGTTGATCCAAATGTTCCCATCGAAGACGTAGCCGGAACTGTGAAGGATTTGATTCAGGATGGAAAGGTCAAACACTTTGGACTTTCAGAAGCGGGAGCGGACTCGATTCGTCGCGCACACGCAGTGCAACCTGTGACTGCGCTACAAAGCGAATATTCATTGTGGTGGCGCGAACCTGAAGTTGAAATCCTGCCGACGCTCGAGGAACTCGGCATCGGATTTGTTCCGTTTAGCCCGTTGGGCAAGGGTTTTTTGACGGGAAAGATTGATGAAAATACGACGTTTGACAGCACGGATTTCCGTAACATCGTGCCGCGCTTTACGCCGGAAAATCGGAAAGTGAATCAGGTCGTGGTGGATTTAGTCAGCGAGATTGCACGACGCAAAAATTCGACTCCGGCACAGATCGCGCTCGCTTGGGTGTTAGCACAAAATGCCCCTCAGAGAGTTGAGATCGCTCCTATTCCCGGCACGACGAAGCTGCATCGCCTGAAAGAAAATCTTGGCGCGGCGGACTTCGAACTGACGGCGGATGATCTGCGAGAAATCGAAAGTGCGGCGTCGAAGATTACCGTACACGGAGATCGCTATCCGGCAGCGATGCAAAAGATGATCAATCGCTAAGCAAAAAAACTATGATTGTTTGTTTCGTAAAAATGTTTCTCATCGTAACGTTACACGGGGAAATTATCTGAGCCTTGGCGCAAGCTACGTGCGCGGAGCCGCGATCACTCCGCGTGTGGCAGATGCGCTGACGTTGAGTGCGAACTGGGGAATGTATTTTTAATTTTTGACGGAAATGCCTTTGTTAAGGGGTTCGCGAGATAAACTTGGGCTGAAAGGAATTGTGTATGGATAAATATCAAATCACTACAGATACCTTCAACCGACTGGCACAGCGTTATCAGGACAAGTATATGGACTTGGACTTGTATAACGATACATACGATCTTTTTTGCAGTTGCGTTGATAAAGTACAGTCTGAAGTACTTGACGTTGCGTGCGGACCAGGAAACATCACGAGGTATCTTTTAGCCAAGCGACCAGACTTCCAAATTCAAGGTATTGATTTGGCACCGAACATGATCGAGCTTGCGCAAATCAACAATCCGAACGCTGCATTTCGAGTTATGGATGGTCGGCATCTCGCTTCGCTAAGCCAGCGATTTGACGCGATCATCTGTGGATTTTATCTGCCATACTTATCGAAGGATGATGCCGAGCAATTTATTCGTGATGCCTCAGAGCTATTGCATCCTCAAGGCATTCTTTATTTAAGCGGAATGGAAGGCGACGAAAAGAATTCTGGTTTCCCCGAATCAGTTTCCGGGGACAAGGTTTACATCCACTATCACGACACTAGGCATTTGTCGGATGTTTTAAAGACCGAAGGTTTTGAAATAGTTGATCTCCGTTACAAATATGGTCCGGAACAAAGTACAATGGTAACAAAAGATTTTTTCATTATTGCCAAGCTGACCGTGTCGTAGGTAAAAAACTGATTCTCGAAAAAAGAGCCACGCAACTGAAACTCTGAGGAGCAAATTTATGATTAAACTAAAAGTAAACGGGAAGTCGCAGCAATTTGACGGCGATACGGAAATGCCGCTGTTGTGGTACCTCCGCGACGAATTGAATTACAAAGGAACAAAATTTGGATGCGGCATGGGACTCTGCGGA
>JAYTCQ010000049.1:0-7066 GCA_043736395.1 Blastocatellia bacterium
GAGTAAAATAAAATCTCCCAAGAAAGAGGTACAATACCTGATGACGAAGTTGCTTGACGTACTTGTAGAAGCAAACGACTGGATCACAGCTGAAGAAGCCTTCCGCCGCTGTGGAGTAACTGACAGCACCAGCATTGACCGAATCGAACAGCTTTATGCTGAGTTACGTGAACTTGATCATGCAAACCCAAAACGCCTACAAGTAGTGCGTGAAGGGGATGCTGATAAATTAATACTCATAGACAAGGCCGCCTGAAAATGCGATTAGATAAGCTTACCATTGGTAGTCCTAAAGATAGTCCTACGCACCATTTTAAAAATCTAAAAAATGTCACTATTGATTTCGATCAAGATCAATGGATAACAGTCGTGATTGGTTGGAATGGCTCAGGCAAATCTAATGTAATGGAAGCACTGATAACTATTTTTCGTGATCTAATCCACGACCGCAATCCGGGTAAAAAAAGGGCACCAGAGTTTGCGTTTAAGCTTCTATACAGAATGGGCTCTGGAGAAAAAACCCTACATATTTGTATTGATGCTGACCCTGATCGAGTGTCCGATCAATATATTATTCATGTTGCTACTGCTGTTGAAAAGAAAGACGCTGATGCTAAACGTAAGCTATTCAGTTCCGATGATCATTTTGATCCACCACCTGGAAAAGCTCTAAAATTCAACACCTTCGTCGCAGAAGACAATTTATATTTACCTCGCTATGTTTTTGGATATTACTCCGGCGAGAGTACGCGAATGCATGAAGCATTCGTACCGTATCTAAAATGGTACGACAAAAGCTTACGTGGCAATAAATATCCAAAGTTAAAACGTTTGTTTTACGCTCTGCCAGTACACAGTCATTTCGTTTTACTTGCATTTATGATTAAACAAAACGACGTTGTACGAAAATTCCTAGTAGAAGAACTAGGAATTGACCCTGACGAAGGCATAGAGTCAGTTTTATTTGCTTTAAGGCAGCCTCCTTGGAAGTCTAAGGATGGAGACTCCCGTTTTTGGTATGCGCGTGGTGTTGTGCGTGACTTTTTAAGTCGGCTTTATCATATAGCGCTAGCGCCAATTAGGTTAAAACGACGAGTTGATGCCACATTGTGGAATAAAGCAACCTTAGAGTTTCTATATTTATATGTTAAGGATATTGACGCACTTCTTCGACTTGTAGGAGATCAAACACCAGCAGAATTCTTTCGTGACCTCGAAAGTACTTTTGTCTCAGAAATGATTGAGGAAGTACGCATCCGCGTAAAGCTTAACAAAAACAATGATAGTATTACTTTCCGGGAACTAAGCGAAGGTGAGCAGCAATTATTAACGGTTTTGGGTCTGCTACGTTTTACCTCTGGTGAAGAAAGCCTATTTCTCCTAGATGAACCTGACACTCATCTAAACCCTCGCTGGAGTGTAGATTACATTTCATATTTAGAAAAATTTGCAGGAAGTGCCAAAAAGGATCAAGAGACAAGCCATATTGTCCTGACGACGCATAATCCATTGTCTATTGCAGAATTGGTCAAGGAGCAGGTACAGATTTTGCAATTGAAGCGTGATGATACTGATCGTCAGATCATTGCTTGCCATCCTGAACTCGATCCACAAGGACAAGGATACGCCGCGATTGTTACAAGTGATATGTTTGGCATTGCATCATCGCTCGATAAGCCCACACAAAAACTATTGGAAGAGCAACGCTTGTATGCGGGTAAAAAGACTCTGACCGAAGAAGAGCAAAAAGAGTTAGACAAAATCAATAAAGACCTTGATCGGCTGGGGTTCCGTTTCTTTCACCCTGACGATGAATACTCACGATATTTACGGTTGCGCAGTGAAGTCTTAACGAAACGCTTTGATACAGAAGATGTTGAGGTATTAGCCGCACACACGATGGAAATGACACGTGAGGAGCGCGAAGAATTAGCAGAGCAGTTGATTCGAGAACTTGACCAAGAAGACTAAGCCCTGTGGAGACACACACGAATGCGATATGTGGATATTGATGAAATCGAATTGCCTACAGGCTGGCGTACTCGTGCAAAAAATGCTGCTATGGAGGTTGAGAAGGGTAAAGACCCAAATGACTACGGTCACATTTGGCGCGAGCTCAAGGATAATCTTGCTGTCCTATTGAACGATAAATGCTGGTATTGCGAATCAATTATTGATCGTTCTGATAATGCTGTGGATCATTTTAGACCTAAAAATCGTGTTAGTGATACAGACCCGCCTCATAACGGTTATAGGTGGCTTGCGTTTGACTATAAAAACTATCGCTATGCGTGTACTTACTGTAATAGCTATCACCGTGCTAACAGAAATAGCGCAGGAGGCGGAAAGGCAGATTGCTTTCCTTTGCTGGATGAAACAAATCGTTGCTATTCACCTGGCCCATTATGGCAAGAAGAGCCTGTATTACTTGATCCTTGTGTGCCAGATGATTGGAGGTTATTAGGTTGTCTACAGGAAAATGGAAAACCTTGCGCAGCAACTGATGAGTCAGGGCAGCAACAACGAGTGGAAACTTCCATTGACACTTATTACTTGGATTACGAACCAACCTGCAAACAACGCCATCGAGTAGTAATTCAGTTAATAGCTGACATTGAGCATGCCAAACGGCTTTTTCCATCTACTAAGAATGATCTTGAGCGAAAGGCAGATTTTTTAGATATTGTCCGAAAAATTAAGCGCGCAATTCACTGGAAAGCACCTTTCAGTGGTGAAATGATTTTTATCGTACAAGGACAACGGCACGCGGATCACTCGTGGATACAAAAACTGTTGGAAGCATAATTATGAACTCATCTGCCCTGATCCAAAAAATCTGGAATTTCTGTCACACGCTGCGCGATGATGGCGTAGGCTATGGCGATTACCTTGAACAACTCACATATTTATTATTTCTAAAATTCGCTCACGAATACTCACAAGAACCATATAACCGAGAAACAGGTGTTCCCAAGAAATATAACTGGTCTACGCTAATCAGTAAGACAGGAGCACCGCTTGAAAAGCATTATGTAAACGTACTCAAGCAACTGGGACAAGAACAGGGAATGCTCGGTGCGATCTTTTTCAAAGCACAAAACAAAATCCAAGACCCGGCAAAATTAGCGCGTTTGGTGCAGATGATTAACGTCGAGAAATGGACGAAGTTGGATACAGATGTCAAAGGCGAAATGTACGAAGGGTTGCTGCAAAAGAACGCTGAAGACACCAAGAGCGGCGCAGGTCAATACTTCACACCGCGCGCACTGATTCAGGCAATGGTGGAATGCATTAGACCTGAGCCGATGAAGACTATTGCTGATCCTGCCTGCGGTACAGGTGGATTCTTTCTGGGTGCATACAACTGGCTGACTCGCGACGAAAACAAACTCAATAAACGGCAAAAAGAATTTTTGAGTCATAAAACTTTCTTTGGTAATGAAATTGTCGCGGCAACGCGGCGTATGTGCCTGATGAATTTGTTTTTGCACAACATAGGCGAGCTAGTTGGAGAGCCTACGGTGGAACGTTCAGACGCTCTGATTGCAGACAACGGCAAACGTTTTGATTATGTATTCGCTAACCCACCTTTTGGCAAAAAGAGCAGCATGACCTTCACCAACGAAGAAGGTGAAGAGGATAAGGATACGCTGACATACGAGCGACAGGATTTCTGGGAAACCAGTTCAAATAAACAACTGAATTTTTTACAGCACATCGTTACGATACTGAAAAATACAGGTAAAGCCGCCGTAGTCTTGCCAGACAACGTATTGTTTGAAGGTGGCGCAGGTGAAAAGATTCGCCGTAAGTTGATGGAAACCTGTGATGTTCACACTCTCTTACGATTACCATCAGGAATCTTTTATGCGAACGGGGTAAAAGCAAATGTATTGTTTTTTGACGCCAAGCCCAAAGATGGCAAAGTCCACACCAAAGGCATTTGGATTTATGACCTGCGTACAAATAAACATTTCACTTTGAAAACAAGACAACTGAGCGAAGATGATCTTAAAGGTTTTATTGAGTGTTATAACCCAGCCAACCGTCACGAGCGCAAAGAAAACGAGCGGTTCAAATACTACAAATATGATGAACTGATTGCCCGCGACAAAGCGAGCCTGGACATCTTTTGGCTAAAAGATGATAGCTTCGATAACCTGGAAGACTTGCCTGCACCTGATGTATTGGCGCAGGAAATCATCGAACATCTGGAAACCGCTCTGGTTTCATTTCGTGATATAGCAGCAAATCTTCCAAGTTCAGCGATTGTGAAAAAGGAGAAGCCTAGTAAAAAGCGAGTACGCGCCACAGCGAGAAACTTAAAAATACTACCCGCAGCAAAAAGGGTGGGTTCTGCTTGAATCGTTGGAGTAAAAACTATGGTGCAGAAAAAGCCTACGACACAACCGAACAGATTTAAGCTACAGTGTCGCGTAAATTCAGTCGTACGGAAAAATCCGAGACGTTGTCTCGGAAATCCACGTACAAACCAGCAGTAGGACTCCCCCTTAAAGACCATGGCGAAGAAAAAGCAATCAGACATTGAAAATAATGCGTTGTTGATTCCCGCAACTACGGGTGAAGTATTGCTCTATCAGACAGAAGATGGACTCAGTCGCTTTGAGGTACGCTTGATTGACGAAATGATCTGGCTAACCCAAAAGCAAATGAGTGAAATCTATCAAAAAGATGTACGGACTATTAATGAACATATTCAAAACATCTTTGCTGAAGGCGAATTACTACCTGATTCAGTTATCCGGAAATTCCGGATAACTGCGAGCTAGGGGAATCATACGAAACTCAGCATTACAATCTCGATGTGATCATCTCCGTCGGCTATCGCGTGAAATCGCATCGTGGTACGCAGTTTCGCATTTGGGCTACGCAGCAGTGGCGGGAATATTTAATTAAGGGGTTCACGTACGCTACGAAACTTATTCGCAGAAACGCTTGGAAACATAATTTATATCCCAAACTATTTTGAGTGGTAATACCACGCAATTGCGTGGTATAAGCACGCAATATGAATACATTGGCAGAATTGCTTTCATCACGCGTCAAGGCCGAAATCTTCCGGTTGTTATTTGGGGCAACTCCACGTGAATTGCACATACGCGAAATTGAGCGGCAATCAGGTTTGGCTGATGCAACAGTGCGGCAGGAACTGAGGCGGCTGTCTGGCTTGGGTGTTGTCGAAGCGAGGTTGGATGGAAATCGCACGTATTACCGCGCCAATCTACAGCATCCTCTTTATCCGGATATTCGCAATCTTGTGTTGAAGACAGATGGATTAGTCGAAGTCTTACGTCAGGCGATTGATGATCCGAACATTGAGCTGGCATTTATTTTCGGGTCAATTGCGGCAGGTACGGCAAAGGCGGAAAGTGATGTAGACCTGATGGTGATTGGGACGATTAGCTTGCGCCGACTCAGTAAGTTGCTGTCAGGGATTGCGACACGTATCGGGCGCGAAATTAATCCGCATGTTTTTACCGTGGAAGAGATTGAGCGACGCAAAAAGTTGCGCGATCATTTTGTCAGAACGGTACTGGCTGCCCCAAAATTATTGGTGAGAGGAAGTGAGGATGAGCTTACAAGATTGGGCGAATAATGGTTGGTTGCGAGCGCATCAAACCAGTCAACAGGAAATAGCGGATTTATTTTTGATCGTAGCCCGCGATTTAAAAGATGCGACAGGCAGCATTTCGGCGGACTGGCGTTTTGGTATCGCATACAACGCCGCGCTAAAGCTGTGCACGATACTGATGCACGCTTCGGGTTACAGACCGGAAAAGACGTTGCAGCATTATCGCAGCATTGCGGCATTGCCAGAGATTCTGGGAAAGAAGTGGCAAGAGGACGCCGATTATCTGGACACTTGTCGCCGCAAACGCAATACAGCGGAATACGACCGCGCGGGCGTAGCTACAGAGCAGGATGCGGCAGAGTTAGTGGAATTTTGCGAGGAATTAAGGCAGTCGGTATTGGATTGGCTAAGGCAAAATCATCCTGCTTTATTACCACAGCAAACAAACTAAAAGAGGTATTGTCTCTAAAAGAGGGTAAGAATAAGGGTAATGTCCACAACTCCGCTTTTGCCCTCACTTGCTTTTGTTTTTTTGCCGCTGAATAATTGATCTCAATGAAACGCCTTTTCTACTTTTTATTGGTGATGGTGATGGTGATGGTTCCGGCTTCGCGGGGAGCGACGCAAACGGTGAAGCAAGCCATCGAAAATCCGAAATACCCTTTAACCATTGAAGCTTCGGCGGCGCGGCAACAGGCGGCGGAAGATGCCTGGAATGCTTTTTTATCGGAATACCGCCTCACTTTCGTCAAGCCGGAATTAGAACCGATTATTTATACGCCGCGTTTATTGCCGATGGCGATCGCTAACCTCATCAGCCTGAAAACTCCCGATCAAAAGCCGGATGAAATTTTAACGGAAGCGCAAATTAAAGAATTGTTGCGGCGGTTCATCGAAAAATATCATTCGATTCTGAGCGGCGATCTGCGCTCCAGTTCGCTGTCGCTCAAGGATGTTTCGTTAATCGCTTTCAGTCTGGATGGAAATTTTTTCCGTGCGACTTATCAGCAGATGAACTACCCGTTTCCGCTCGCCAACGGATTTGGAGAACTGAAAATCGCCGTTTCTAAAACAGGCAATTTATTACAGCTCAGCAGTACGATTTTGCCTCCCGACGAATTCCCTGCCCGTGCCAAAATCGAAGCTTCGGAAATCAAAGCCAAACTCGCCAACCGCGAATTCACCTACTCCAATCTCGCCGGACAACCGATGACGTACAAGGTCACGCAGGAATCCGAAATTATCGTTAACGATTTAGTTGTCTTCCCAAAACGAAGCGAGCAGAAATTGACATTACATCTTGCCTACCCGGTAGAAGTCGGACGCGGTACGACGTGGACGATTTACATTGATGCTATCTCCGGCAAAGAAATCGAAGTCAAACAAAACTTTCAAAGCTAGGGAAGAAGTGATGAGGAACGAGTGATGAGTGATGAGTTTAAAGACACTCATCACTCATCACTCGTTCCTCAT
>JAYTCQ010000050.1:0-13421 GCA_043736395.1 Blastocatellia bacterium
TAAACCCTTTTGATAAGTTGGTAGTCGTGGTGTCAACTAACTCTGCTCCACCGGCAGAAACTTCAACGACTTCGCCGGTAGTCCCAACTTCGAGATTAGCAGTTACGTCTGTTGTCTGATTTAACTGAACGCGCGCATCATTCAGGGTCAGAGTTTTGAACCCACTCGCCTCGACGGTAATTCGATAATCACCGATCGGCAGGTTTTTGAATTCGTACTCACCACTTCCGGTCGTAACTGTATTTTGGGAAGTATTTGTTTTGCTATCAAGGATCGTAACTTTGGCGTTGGTCACAACTGCGCCGGTTGGGTCTTTCACGACACCACGGACGTTACCTGTAGTTTGTTGCGCAAAACCCGGAGTTACGAATGAAAAAAATAAAACAATAAGAATTGAAGGTGTAAAAAGAAGAATTTGACTTACTCTCCGCTTAAGTTGGTCTAACATAATTTCTCCTAAAACAACTGGAGTTCAACCACGCCGAAATTGGTAAATAACTTGTTAATTGGGGAAGCATCTAGCCAGACAGGAGCAAATTTAATGCCATAGCATGTATTAAATGTAAAATAATCTAAATAAAGGAGTTGTGGGATATTGTAGGGGTATTTAAGGAGAGGGTCAACCAAACAAATCTAACAAAGTGTTAACAATTAATGTTATGGGTATGTATAAAAATAATTCATTTGTAATATAAGAATACGATTATTTGAATATATTAATTATTTTCTGAATATTCAGGAATTATACTTTGTATCGTAACTAAACGACTATTATAGTTCTTTGCATAATGTAAAATACGTTTCGAATTCACCTTGTTTTAAAAGTTCAATAATAATTTCATTGATGCGTTCGCGGCTGACTTCATCCACTAAAATCATCTCAGTAGCGACAAAGTATTTCCCGCCCAGGCAATCACCTTGTTGACGATTCTTTTCAGTGAGGGAGCTGATATTTTGATATGAGTAAAAGGTCGCAACCCAACGCTTGCCATCCTCGAAAGTAACAATTACGTCAGAATTGTCATCGGCAGGTGTCCATTCGCCGGGAGCCCATTCCTCAGCTTCGATCCAGATGGAATATTTCTGACTTGAAGAATTCATATTCACTACAAATATTGCGCTTACGCAGAAAAAGATTGCTCTTTATACTGCAATTGATACAGCTTGAAATAGACGCCGCGTTGTTGGAGCAATTCCTGGTGCGAACCTTTTTCGCGTATTTCGCCTTTATGTAACACGATAATTTGATTGACGCGTTGAATGGTAGAGAGCCGATGCGCAATGATAATCGAAGTCCGATTGCTCATCACGCGTTCAATGGCTTGTTGAATTAACTGCTCGGTTTCTGTATCAATACTCGAAGTCGCTTCATCTAAAATTAAAATTCGCGGATCAAACGCTAATGCGCGTGCAAAAGAAATTAATTGTTTTTGTCCCACGCTGAAGCCTGCGCCGCGCTCCTTTACAGTTGTCGCGTAGTTTTCCGGCAAGCGTTCGATGAAGCCTGATGCTTGCACTTCATGCGCAGCCCAGTTAACGCGCTCATCGTTGATTTCATTTTTGCCGAGGCGAATGTTACTCGCTACGTCGCCGGAGAAAAGGAAAACATCCTGCAAGACTACGGCAAAATTTTCGCGAAGTTTTTTCAAATCCCAATCACGAATATTAATGCCGTCGAGCAGAATTTCTCCGCGCTGAATATCGTAAAATCTCATCAGCAAATTAGTGATCGTCGTCTTGCCCGATCCGGTAGCTCCGACGAACGCGAGTGACTCACCAGATTCGGCTACGAACGAGACATCTTTTAAAATCCAGTCTTCTTCTTTGTAAGCGAACCAGACATTGCGGAATTCAATTTTACCCTGATGAACATTGGTCGAAATTGGTATGGCAGTTTGTTCAGGGGAAGTAATTCCATCCGGTGTGTCGAGCAATTTGAAGACGCGTTCAGAGGCAATCACAGCGGATTGAAGAATATTATATTTGTCGCTGATGTCCTGAATCGGCATCCATAATTTTTGCGTATATTGCACAAAAGCGACGAGCGTTCCCAGGGTAATCGCCTGTTGAATAACCTGTCCACCTCCGTACCAAATCAGCGTCGCGATGCCTGCGGAGGAGATTAAACTGACTAACGGATAGAACACCGCGAAGTAAAATATCGTGTCTAAATTTGCCTGCAAATGAGCATGATTAATTTCATCGAATTGCTCCATCGCTTTCTTTTCACGATTGAAAAGTTGGACGGTTTGCGCTCCCGAAAGATGCTCCTGCGTGAAGGCATTGAGCCGCGCAATCTTTGAACGTACCGCGCGAAATCCAACTCGTGCGCCTTTCTGAAACCAGGCCGTGACGATTATCAAAAGCGGGACAACTGTCAATGAAATCAAGGCTAAGCGCCAATTAAAATAAAACATCATCCAGAGCGCGCCGAAAATTAAGACAATGTCCCCGAGGACTTCGATTAATCCTGCGGTAAATAATTCATTCAAGGAATCTACGTCGTTGGTGAGGCGCGTGATTAACCTGCCGACCGGATTTGTATCGTAGTAACTAACTTGAATCGTCTGAAATTTCTGATAGATTTGCGACCGCAAATCGCGCATGACATTTTGTCCGATGAAGTTCAATAAAATGTCCTGCAAGATCGAAAGCCCAAACGTCGCGACCATTGTCCCGATAAAATACAATCCCATGAGCCGGATGCCTGCAAAAGCTGTTTCCGTAGGAATTGTTTTCGCGAACGCAGGCTGAATATATTGGTCAATCGCAATCTGCGTGAGCCACGGCCCGATTTGGCGGACCAGGTTGGCAATGATTGTTAAGGCGAGCGCGAGAATGACGAATCCACGATACGGCTTCAGATATTTGATGAGTCGTTTGGTTGCGCCTGCGCTGTAAACTTTACCGAGTTGTTCTTCTTCGTGGTGTGTTTGGGACATTGAGAATTATCGCAATTTATATAGAAATCGAAAATTTAACGTAAAAGGTTGATATTGACGGTTGGGGCATTCCTGGCTGCTACGTTGACAGTTCCCTGATCGAAGGTAAGAAATTCAGTTTTGCCAATGAGTCCAAGTTCTTCAGTTAAGGCGAGATAAAAACCATCTGTGGTATGAAGGCAACTATAATTTGTTCGTATCTGTTCTGCGCGTCTGAGCAATGCTGCATCGCCATTAGGTGGGGGCAATATTACCGACAAAAAATCTATCAAATCTTCGATAGCTTTTTGATATGTGCCTTCCTCAATAATGCCGTTTTGAACTTTTTTGCAAAGAACAAATAATACTTCTGATGAAATCACACTAGGTGCATAAACAGCCCAATTTTTAATAATATAATTTGTCAGGGCAGCTCGGGCCGTAGATTCGGATGGCTCTTTGGAACAAATGGCAATTAAAATATTTGCATCAATGACAACTGCTCCGGCAGGATTACTCGGTTGGCTCATATCCCCACATTTCTCCGCCTCTTGCGGTTCTAATCATCTCAAGCGTTTCCGTAGTTGAGCCACTGACGGGTACGTTTTTCATTCTCGCGGCGCTTCTTTGAAGCACGGCAAGCATAGCTTCATTACGTGGTGGAGAGTCCTCTTTGCGAATGTTATCTATTTCAGTAAGAGGTTTTAAAAGAGCGTCCAGTGTCAAACCCATCACTTTTGCCTTTTCTTGCAATTGGTGAAGGATCGCTGCCGTGTTCTGGTCAACCTCAATAGTCGTCATATGCATAGTTGTTACCTCTTTTATTAGAATAACGTGAGTGAGCAGCGCTGAGCAAATAGAATCTGAGTTCAGTCTAGACCACACTTGTTTCGGATTGGTCATTCTGAGCGAGTTATTTATTGATCTTCCCACGACAAGTTTCCGCCCCACACGCGCAGCCATACGCGTCATCGTGATAGGACAATTCATAATCTAGCGTCAGCTCATCCCCAGCCTGAATATCGCGAATCGCATAAAAGAAAATTCGATCATTTTTGATTTTAATATCGCCGTTCGGAGCGCAACTGTGATTGACGTACTGCGTGCCATTGCCTCCTACATTCCCGTCAATCGCCCAGTACTGATTAATCGCGCAAATGTGGATTCTGGTGGCTCCGGTGAGGCGACGTTTGATTTCGCGGCGTGAAATTTTTTCGCCTTCGTACTCGGCAATTTTATTTCCGCGTTTGAAGTTCTTTGTCGCGAAACATCCCAGCCCGTCAATGTTTGAAGGCTTGACTTCAATGCCGGGAATGGTCGCAGTGACTTTGATTGTAGCGTCAGATGCGTTAATTTTGTTGCTCATATTTTTGAACGCCAAGACTAACATAAGAGGGAATCGTAAATGAAACGCCGAGACTTTGTGGCTACGATGGGAGCCGGAATTGCAGTTACTTCAAGTTTGAAATCTCAATCAAAATCCGCAGGATTAATTAAGCCGAAAGTGCTTTTGCCAGGAGCTACGATTGGCGTGATTACGCCTGCGACACCGGTGACAAATCCCGATACTTTAGCGAACGCGTATCGCGCTTTGAAATATTTTGGCTTCAAAGTCAAAGTTGGAAAAAATGTCGCGAAGCGGACAGGATATTTTGGTTCGCCGGTGGAAGGTCGCGTTGATGATTTACACGCGGCGTTTCGTGACACCGAAGTTGATGCAGTGTTTGCGATGCGCGGTGGTTATGGAGCGCAGCATCTGCTCGACAAAATTGATTATGATCTGATTCGAAAAAATCCAAAAGTGTTTTTGGGCTACAGCGACATCACGGCGTTGCATTTGGCATTCAATAAACATGCGGGTTTGGTGACATTCCACGGGCCGAATATGTTGTCGGAATTTACTGGTTATACTCAATCGAATTTCAAGCGAGCGCTGTTTGAAGCGAAGCCGATCGGCGAATTATCAAATCCTCCTGAGACAAATTTGATTCGTCCCTCACATCCGACCCGGACAATAGTTTCAGGAAAAGTTACTGCTCCAATTATCGGAGGGAATTTGACCTTGATTTCGACCTTGATGGGAACGCCGTACGAGATTGATTGTCGTGGCAAAATCTTGTTGATTGAGGATGTCGGCGAAGAGCCATATCGGATGGATCGGATGTTGATGCAGCTTCAACTGGCCGGAAAATTTAAAGACGCAGTCGGAATTATTGTTGGTGAATGCGTAGATTGTAAGCCCAATGATTATAAGCCTTCGATTGGCTCAAACTTTTCGCTGGGAGAAGTCCTTGATGCGATTTTGGGCAAATTGACGATTCCTGTTTTTTACGGATTGACATTCGGTCACACTGACGATCAGTTGACGTTACCATTGGGAGTAATAGCGGAAATGGATGCTGATCGTGGCATCTTAGTAATTAAAGAATCATCATTTAGAGCTTGATAAAATAAGGGAGAAATGTAAAATCATTTCTCCCTGCAACTGACCTCCCAACAAATTAAATTATGAAATTTATTGCGAAGAATTATCTCCTTACCGCCATTCTTGCTTTATCACTTTTCAGTCTGCCAGCCTTCGCGCAAGGCGGAGACGGCCTCAAAGGTGAATATTATACAAACATTAATTTAAGTGGAACTCCGCTGGTTCGTTACGATAAAAATATAGATTTTGATTTCGCTTACGACTCTCCACTGTCGGGAATTGATCTTGATAATTTTTCGATCCGGTGGACAGGCAAAGTCGAGGCTCCCGTGACTGGGGCATATACATTCACGTCTTATAGTGATGACGGAATACGGGTATGGGTAAATGGAGTCAAATTAATTGATAATTGGACAGGGCATGGCGCGGTCTATGATGATAGTAACCCAATTAATTTAGTGGCAGGGCAAAGATACGACATCAAGGTTGAGTATTACGAGGGGTTCGGGTTCGGACTCATGCAGATGTATTGGTCATATCCAGGTCGGACAAGAAATCTCATCCCGCAATCAAATTTATTTTCCGGTCAGGTTGTCAGTATACCTACTAGAATTTTGGGCACTGGTACGGGTTTACGGGCAGAATATTTTCAGAATGTTGATGCCTACGGCACGCCAATTTTGGTACGTACTGAAGCACAAATTGAAAATGATTATGGGACGGCGAGTCCGGCTCCAGCAGCAGGAATTTGGACGGATTGGTTTTCGATTCGCTGGACGGGAGAACTGCTGGCCCCGATCACTGGCAATATCACTTTCAGCTCGATAAGTGATGATGGTTTTCAGCTGTTTATTAATGACAAGCCCGTTATTTCTAACTGGTCTTATCACGCACCAACGACAAATAATAGTGAACCTTTCCCTGTAATTGCAGGTCAACGGTATTCAATTCGCGTTGAATATTTTGACGGTGGTGGTAATGCGACTGCCAAGTTGCATTGGAGCTTCCCTGGGCAGGCTGATCAGGCAATTCCTTCGCAATATTTTTATCCTGCTACGACTTCCTATGTTTCTCCCACTGAACCGCAGTTGGCATTAACCCCTGAAAATATTGATGCCGCTAGATTTCTAATGCAGGCCACTTACGGTCCTAACCACAGCGAAATTTCCAGCCTTCGGGCGAAAGGATATGACGCGTGGTTGACGGAACAATTTAGTATTCCCCAATCCTCACACGAGCAATATTTGAATCAGATTCGTGATGAAGGGCGGAAAGTTTATGTCGAGCAATTTAACGAAGCCTTCTGGACAACTGCGGTGACAGGCCGTGACCAGTTACGTCAGAGGATGGCATTTTCTTTGTCGCAAATTTTTGTGATTTCGCAGTTAGGTGGAATGTTGGACGACAAACCAATTGCCCTAGCGAATTATTACGATATGTTAGGGCGCGACGCTTTCGGAAATTTCAGGCAGTTATTGGAAGATGTCACCCTACATCCGACGATGGGCAAATATCTGGATATGCTCGCCAACGAAAAAGAGAATGCGACTCTCAATAAAATTCCCAACGAAAATTACGCCCGTGAAATCCTGCAATTATTTTCAATCGGATTATATCAATTGAATCTTGATGGCTCCTTGAAATTGGATGCGACTGGCAAAGCGATTCCAACGTATGACAATGAAGAAGTGAAAGGATTCGCAAGAGTTTTCACAGGATGGAATTGGGGTGGGAATTCAATCAGAACCGATGCTACTTGGGGGTTTCCGCAAAGGCAGTACGACTTCACTCAACCGATGCAGGTTTGGGCATCGAAGCATTCAACTGGAGAAAAATTACTTCTCAATGGAGCGATAGCCATCACGGGTCAGACGCCGGAAAAAGATTTAAAAGATGCGCTCGACAATATTTTTAATCATCCAAACGTTGGCGTTTTTATTGGCAAGCAATTAATTCAGCGGTTAGTGACCAGCAATCCTTCACCACAATATATTGCACGGGTTGCGACGGCTTTCAATGACAATGGCTCTGGAGTTCGTGGAGAAATGAAAGCAGTAATACGGGCGATTTTGCTTGATTCTGAAGCAAGATTTAATTCACGTGCCGGTTATGGAAATGACCGTGTCCGCACGAATCGCGGGAGTTCAAATCGTCAATCGAATCGATCCGTTGCACAGCCTGTTGCAGCTCCAACAGTTGAAGCGCAGACCGAGGCTGAACCCGGAAATGCAGGTTCAGTGGTGAACGGAAAATTGCGTGAACCAATTTTGCGTTATGCGCATTTGTTGCGGGCGTTCGATGCACGTTCAATCGGTGGTCGTTACCGTTTTCAATATGTTGACGGACAGGAATGGGGAACCGGGCAAAGTGCTTTGAAGGCAAGCAGCGTTTTCAATTTCTTCGAACCAGATTATGCCTTGCCGGGTGCGATTACGAATGCGGGATTAACATCGCCTGAATTTAAATTGGCCAATGAAACCAGTATCATCGGCTTCACAAATTTTATGCGCGATACAGTTTACGGTGGAATGATGACCTGGACGGGTTATCCGATCACGCTCAATTATAACCGTTACAATGGATGGATTACTGATCCATCGAAGATGATAGATCAAATCAATTTGGTCATGATGGGGGGAGCCATGACGAATGACATGAAGCTTTCCATGCTGCGCGGCGTCAACGGCATTTGGGAAAATAATCCCGGCGAAAAACTTAAAGCTGCAATTTTTCTCACAGCAGCATCCAAGGAATACGTCATCCAAAAATAAATTTATATGAAATACAATCGAAGAGCTTTTATTCATCAGTCAGTTTGTGCGGCGATGGGCGCAGGCGCGATGGCATCCACCTACGGCGATTTTGCACGGGCGGCGGCGGCAGTTCCTCCAGCAGACGATTATAAGGCTTTGGTCTGTCTTTTCTTGTATGGCGGCAACGATGGAGACAATTGCATTATTCCACGTTCACAGGCGGAGTATGCTAATTACACGGCCAGCCGGGCAACTATCGCCATTCCCCAAACTCAGTTATTGCCGATTACACCGAAGACCAGCGATGGACGTGAATATGCATTCAATCCAAATTTAAGCGAAATGCACTCACTATTTAATTCTGGCAAGCTCGCCGTCCTCGCCAACGTCGGGCCGTTAGTTGAGCCGACAATTCGGGCAAATTATTTAAGTAAAAAAGCCAAGTTACCGCGCTCATTATTTTCTCACAGCGATCAGCAGGTAATCTGGTCAAATGTTCGTCCCGAAGAATTAGCATCGGGGACAGGATGGGGCGGACGCGTAGCTGATTTAATGAATACATTGAATACGAATGGGCAAATTTCAATGTCCGTTTCGACGTCAGGGGCGAATACTTTCCAGGCATCAAATTCAATCGCTCAATATCAAATTTCTCCCAAGCAGGGCAGCATCGGATTGAATGGTGTTGATGTCATATCGGGGACGGATTCGGTTTCAAAAGCGTATCATGAAATGTTGGAGCAAGAACATAAAGGCATGTTCGAAACTGAATATAATCGCGTCATGAGGCGTGCAATTTCTGCCGACCAAATCGTCAAAGCATCACTCGCAAATGTGAATTTGAATACGCAAATTCCAGCTGGATATTTGGGGAATCAATTGAAAATGATTGCCCGGTTAATAGCCGGACGAAATGCGTTTGGATTGAAACGGCAAATCTTTTTCTGTTCGCTTGGCGGCTTTGACACGCATGGTGATGAGCTGACAGAACATCCACCATTACTGCGCGAAATGAGTTCTACTCTCGGAGCTTTTTACAATGCGCTGACAGAATTAGGCGTAGCTTCGAATGTGACGACTTTTACCGCGTCAGATTTTGGGCGAACTTTCCGCGCGAACGGCAAAGGCTCAGATCACGGCTGGGGCAGTCATCACTTCATTTTGGGTGGCGCTGTCAAAGGTGGCGACATCTACGGCAAATTCCCAAATCAAGCGATTAATGGCCCTGATGATACGGAGTTAGGAAGATGGATTCCGACAACTTCATGCGATCAGTACGCTGCAACTTTGGCATCATGGTTTGGCGTTTCAGCTACCGATTTAACTTCAACAGTATTTCCTCATCTTGGACGGTTTGACACGGCGAATTTAGGATTTATGTTGTAAAATATATGGATGAAACTGGTTAAACTTATTCCGTGCTTCATCTTTGTATTGATGGTGTTCGGAAGCGGATTTGCAGCAACGCAGACCTCACCAATCCCATTGCCCGAACGAACTTTAATCGTTTACACCGCCAACATTCCCGCCTCGCTTGAAGTCGCAGATTATTATTCAACCAAGCGCGGAATTCCGGCGGCTAATAAATGCGCGATTACGCCAACACGAAATGATTCGATAGATTTTTACAACTACGAAATCAACGTCCGAAAGCCGATCCAAAATTGCCTGAATGCTTTAGGAAAAGAGCGGATTTTATACATTGTATTCGCCTACGAAACTCCCTACAAAATCCTCAATGTACCCACTGGATCAATCCTTGAAACCAGAGCTGTAGATCAGTTCGTCGCCAACATCTGGAGCGAAAATATTCCTGATATTTTTGAGATTACAAATCATCCCTACTTCGCCGGAATTCAAAGTCAGGGGAACATTTACCCACCATTTGTTTCATTAGCGGATTACCGCAATCAACCAGCTACAGAACTTATTTATTCCGTGTGGAGATTGGATGGAGCAACCATAGATTTAGCGAAAGGATTGGTCGACAAATCGCTGCAAGCCGAAGCGAATGGATTAACCGGTCAAGCCTGTTTTGATCGCAGGCTTGGGGCGATTGATACGCTTGAGGATTCGAGCGCAAGCGCAGGGAATTGGGATTTATTTCGCGCCGCAGAATTCGCAAGAAGAATCGGAATGACCGTGACCGAAGACAAACAGGAAGCGGAATTCGGTACTGCGCCGGCACCGTTACGATGCGAAAACGTCGCGTTATATTCTGGCTGGTACTCCTACAACAATTACAACGATGCGTTTAGCTGGGCGACAGGCGCCATAGGATTTCATCTCGACAGCGCTTCGGCAGTTGACCCACGCGGAGGCGCAAACTGGGCTGCGAACGCCTTGAAGCAGGGAATCACCGTCACGAGCGGAGCCATCAACGAACCCTATCTGGAAGGCCTGCCCCATCCTGACGGCGTGTTTCGAAATCTTTTTGAAGGTGCGAATGTTGGGGATGCTTTTTTGCGCAACACGGCATTTTTAAACTGGATGATTATCAATATCGGCGATCCGCTCTATCGCCCTTTTCCTGGAGGTCGTCCACCTTACGGCCCCTCTGCGCTGCTTTTACAGAACACCTTGAGTCTGGATTCAACATTTGTTGTGGGAGGAAAACCAGGCACAGGAAAATTCAACTTAGCTATTCCTGCTCCGATTGGTGGGACAGAAGTGAGGCTCACGAGTTCACTTCCTGAATACGCGATTGTCACTGACACATTAAGAATTCCAGCTGGAGCGAGAAGTGCAGAATTTACGATCACGACAAAAGAAGCGACGGTATATCAACCTGCAATTATTTCCGCTACGACAACTTCAGGCACAGTTGCGAATACGTTGACTGTTGCGCCATTACTTTCTTTGGTTAGTTTTTCGCCTGCCGTCGTCTCAGCCGATACGCTGAAGACTGGAACAATTTTTCTGAATGACTACGCCCCTGTTGGAGGTGTCACCATTTCATTGACGAGCGATAACCCATCTGTTGTTACTGTCCCGCCAACGGTCTTCGTTGAAGCAGGTCAGTTCAAAGCAACGTTCACGGTTTTCAGTGGTGTTGTTGTAGAAGATACAGCAGTGTCAATCACTGCTTCGTATAACGGAGCTAAAGAGGTAGCAACTTTGTTAATTATGCCAACCACGCGGCGAATTGTGGGAAGTAGGAAAGTTAATAGGAATTAACTAAAGTAGATCACAACTTAAATTCATCAAGGCTAACGACATTCACTTCAACATCAATATTTTGAAAATCATCGTGATCATCGGTAAGCAAATCGGCACTAAGAAATTTTGTAGTTGCTAAGATGATTGCGTCTGGCAACTTAATTTTTTAGTTTTGTTTTTTCGGTTTCCAGATTTGCAAAAATCTCATCAATCAAACTTTTTTCGTCAGGGTTAGTGAATTCGTACGCATAAACTTCCATGTAAGTAATAATTGAAACATAGAATTCATCATAAGCGGCAAGGAGTTTCTGCCTATCAATCATTTGCTTCGAAGCAAAAATGATTGCATTACTATCAAGCACTGATTTATTCCCATTCATCTCGTAACTCTTTTTGCCAGGATTTTATATCCTTGATTCCTTGAAACATTTCAACATTTTCCATCTTAGTCAAAACAGCACGTAATCTTTCCTTCTGCGAGATGGCAGGAATTTTTGGCTCCTCATCTAAAATTGTTACTAATGCGCGACGACCACTTTTTAAGGGTACTTCGGTTAGCAAGCTGATTTTGCCATCTTCATTAACAATTGCTTCAAGTGCCTCGTACATAAGTGTTTTTCACAACCTATAAAATTTGTAGCGAATAAAATATTAACACAGTACGAATTTCATTTCTTATAAACTACGCCAACCTTCATCACGAATTTCACCTTTTCCATCTCCATAATATCCTTCAACGGATCACCATCCACGGCAACAATATCTGCGAATTTTCCAACAGAAATTGAACCTACCTTTTCGCTCCATCCCAGTAAGTCAGCAGCATTTGTAGTTGCGGCTTTGATGGCTTCCATCGGAGTTAATCCCCACTTCACCATGTGAAAAAATTGCTTCCCGTTCCAGCCGTGCGGGTAGACTCCGGCGTCGGTGCCGTAGGCGATTTTGACTCCGGATTTGACGGCTTTTTGAAAACTTTGACGTTGCGTAAGTCCGACTTTTCGTTCTTTCTCAATAATTTTTTCGGGATAGCCCATCTTCCCGAATTCAGCCAAAATGTAGTCGTCGTTATAAATGTCTGCTACGAGATATGTACTGTGTTCTTTCATTAATTTTATGGCTTCATCGTCGAGGAAAGAGCCGTGATCTATCGAGGCTACGCCCGCAATAGTAGCGCGTTTGATGCCTTCGGTTCCGTGCGCGTGTGCCATCACTTTTTTGCCCCACATCGCGGCTTCTTCGACCATAACTTTCATTTCTTCGAGCGAATATTGCGGTGCGCCGACGGATTCTTCTTCAGATAAAACTCCAGCCGTGGCGATCATTTTAATGACATCTGCGCCGTATTTTATCTGGTAACGAACTTGCTTGCGGATTGCATCTGCGCCGTCAGCAATGCTCGTGAATTTGTCGAATTTTATATACGGAGAAAATCCGTTGAGGTCGCCGTGACCGCCCGTTGATCCAATTGCCATTCCGGCACAGACCATTCGCGGCCCGGCAATATCCCCGCGATTGATGGCATTGCGGAGCGCAATGTCTACGAATTCACTCGCGCCTGCATTGCGAATTGTGGTGAAGCCAGCTTCCAAAGTTCGCTTCGCATAAATGTGCGCGGAGACGGCTTCGTCAATGTGTGAGCGGCGAAAAATGTCTTCATAAAAATTCGCAGGTTGCCCCGTGACATGCGTATGGCAATCAATCAATCCGGGCATCACCATCGAATTTTTAAGGTCAATGACTTCGGCTCCAGCGGGAATTTTGTTGTCGGAACCGATAGCAATAATTTTGTCGCCTTCGATAAGAATAATGGCGTTATTGATGACGGAATTGCTGATTCCATCAATGAGGCGTCCGGCTTTGATAGCGATGATTTTAGGTTTTTCTTTGGCGGATTCCTGAGCAAATAGAGAGGTTGCAAATACCAGTAAAATTAAAAGTAGTAAGTTAGCCTTCATAATCTATGATTGAAAAATACAAGAAAAATAGACCACTGATTTGCGGACTGGGCGGGTATTCGCTGATCTGATCCGCGTAAACCCACTTGATCCGTTCCATCCGTGGTCTATTCATTCCTATTTCAAATTTGCTAATAACCCTTTGGTATAGCCGAGTGTTTCAGCCAAGCCCGCCAATGGGTCTTTGCCGTCTTTTTCATACTCGTAT
>JAYTCQ010000051.1:0-24195 GCA_043736395.1 Blastocatellia bacterium
CCCTGAGTGGGTTTAATGCTTCCATCGCAGAACAAATTAACTCCGCAGTGAATACCTTGATGCAGAAGTAATAGTTTTTTCTAACAGACTCCAATTAAAAGGGGGCAGTCGCAAGCGCGATTGTCCCTGTTTTTATTGGATAAAAATGCTAAAGCCTTACCCCAAGTTGCTGTAATTCTTCCCGCAATTTTTCCGGTGATTGAAAATGAATTGCCTGGAATCCTAATTTCTGCGCGGATTCAAAATTCACTTTTGAATCATCAATATAAATGCAGTCTTCCGCTTTTTGTTCAATTTTCCCTAGTAAATGCGCGAAAATTCGCGGATCAGGTTTGATTAAATTAATGTAGCCGGAAACGACTATTTCCTGAAACCAAGTCAAAAATTCAAAGCGGCTGCGCGCGAACGGATATGTTTCTGCTGACCAATTACTTAGCGCGTGCAGTTCATATTCCTGTTCACGAAGCTGCGCTAAAATTTCAACTGTTCCTTTTATTTCTCCCGATATCATTTCAACCCAGCGTTCATGAAAGGCGCGAATATGTTTATCGTAGCGCGGATGCTGCGCACTTAATAATTTTACGGCTTCGGAAAATGGTCGCCCTTCGTCCTGTTTTTCGTTCCACTTCAGAATCGAAGTTTCTTCTATGAATTGTTTGATCTCTTCATCGGAATCAAACATCTTGCGATAGAGGTGATATGGATTCCAATCAATCAATACTCCACCCAAATCGAAAACAATTACCGGTTGCTTACTCATCAAAAACTCCCTGTCAGGTTGTAAAGCGAAAGCAGGCATCTTAAAGTATTCGAAGAAATTCATCTACAGATTTATTCAACTGGGAGCGCAAGCATCCTGCTTGCTGTTTGCGAGCGGAGCGATGCAAACACAGTGGCGAGAGAGCAAATTAGCGATTACCTACCCTTCTCGCCACGTCACGCCAGCGGCGTTTCACTCGCTCGCGGGGCAAGCAGGATGCTTGAGCCCCCATTGCTGGAGGTTATCTTTCATGTCACGTCAACTATTCATCACTTTTTTGCTGCTCTTCATTTTGCTGCCTGTTTATGCGGCTCCCAAGCCTCAACTAAAAGTTGGCGCGTCGGCAATTCCGATTACTCCTTTCGGGAAAAATCCTGCGTGGGATGGAGGCATTACCGACAACGGAATCTGGGGAGAAAAATTCACCGACACCAATAAAAACGGGCATTGGGACAAAGGCGAAGCCTTTGAAGACGACGAAGAAAATAACAACATTGATGCGAGTTCGAAAGGGAAATACGACGGAATTTTTATGGCGGGCTTTGGCGATAATCGGCTCGCGACGGGCAAGCGTGATGATTTGTGGGCGCGGACGATTGTGCTGGATTACGGCTCCACGCGCATCGCGATTGTCGCCGTAGACTTGATTGGGTATTACTCCGAAGGCGCGTATTTCGGCATCAATCAGGTGCAGAAATTGCTTGATCCAAAACTTGGTATTCAGGAAGTTTTAGTCGCCGCGACGCATAACCATGAAGGTCCGGATTCCATCGGCGCGTGGGGCGAAAGTTTTATGAAGGACGGGAAGTATCCGAAATACCTGCGCTTCGTTGATCGAATGATCGCGAAAAGTATTTCAGAAGCTGCAAAAAATCTTCAGCCTGCGAAATTCAAAATTGGATTTACCGATCCGGTGAAATCTCCGAGCATTGCCGGAATGCAGGTGCGCAACGGAGGTCGTCCGCCAAAATTATTTGATGAAGAAATGCGCGTCATGCAATTCGTGAATACGAAAACGAATCAGACGATTAGCACGCTGATTAATTGGAATACGCATCCCGAATCAATGGAATCGAAGAACAAAGAAATCACTTCGGATTTTATTCACACCGCGCGTGAAGTCGTAGAGAAAAAGGTTGGCGGCACTGCCGTGTATATTTCCGGCCCCATCGGCGCAGTCGAAATCATTGGCGATTCCAATCGCAACAAAACGGATCGCATCAAATTTGACGGCAAAGAATTTCCGGTTTACAAGGATGCCGATTACACCTTCGACCGCTGTTATTCCATCGGACGCGATGTGGGCAAAGCAGCGCTTGAGGCTTTGGATAAAGGCGAATGGAGCAAGACGGCAGCGCTGGATGTGAAGAAAGCCGACCTCCACGTGAAGATGGATAATCAGGGATATTTGATTTTATTGAAGCTCGGTGTGCTAGATACAATTTTTAATGCCGACGCGAACGGGAACCCACAATCGAAGACTACGATTTACAATATTAATTTAGGCGATGCGCAAATCGTGACGACACCGGGAGAATTATTTCCTGAAATTTTTTATGGTTTAGAAAAATATCGTCGCCGCGATTGTCCGGCGGCTGACACCGGTGCGCCTTTAGAACCAGGCATCCGCGATGCGATGACGAAAAAATATCGGTTTATGTTTGGGCTGTGCCCTGACGAATTCGGCTATATCGTGCCCGCGCATGATTTTCGTCGGGAGCTGATTGATTTGAGCAATCCGCAAATCAAACAATCGCCGGATGCGTGCAAAATGCAGGGAGTTCCGAACCATTATCACGAAACAAATTCTGCGAGTTCTGAAATGGCTCCGGCGTCGGCGTGTGTCACTGTAGCGTTATTAACAGGCAAAATTCCAACCGGAGAAGCCTGTAAAAATGCTGCGCAATATTCAGATTTTGTGAAGGCGTTGGAGCGCAAGTAGTGTAACCAGCCATGGTTGCGACCGCCTTTGCAAAAGGCGAATCTCTTTCTTTGCTGCAATTCTGGCGGTGACCTTAATATTTTTTCAGGCTGAGTTCAGTCACAGTTTCTGCCAAAGACGCAGTTTAGTGAAAGATTAGCCTTTTGAAGCAAAAGGCTGTCGCAACCATGGCTGGATTGCGCTACGTTCGCTTAAATCTACGACGAATGAAAATTTCCTGAATCAGATCAAAATTGATTGCGAAAAAAAATCAATTGCCGATGATGGATCTGCGTGTGGAAGAGATTGAAAGAGGGCGAGAGTTGGGATGCGGTGAAGAGGTTAAATATTAGTTATAGTTTTTTTCAATTCCAAGGAAAATTATTTTTGTGTTTCGTTTGTCGCACTTAGCTTTTGAAAATATTTTTCATTTTCTCCCCAGCTAATTAATCCCAAAATAATCCCAATTACTGAAAAAATTATCGCGGTGAGAATGATATTCGTTTCACGCCCGGAAAAATATTTATCGAACATTATTGACCAGCCCGTCATCCACATTGTCCAGAAAAAGATAGTTTTAATTACGAAAACTAATTTCCCACGTTCACGAGTACGCGGCCAGTTTTTTAGAAATATGCCCTGACGCCATTTATTAAATTGTCTCCATTTTTCTTTCATTATATTTGTTCTGTTCTGACCCGATTTGCACGTGGTGAACCACGACGTAGTCGATAAACTACATAAATTATCAACGGCACAAATAACGGTAAGGTAACTAATCCCGGATGATAACCCCTCGCCTTCATCGCCCAAATAAAATGACCCGCAACCGTTGCTAATTGGATACCAACCCATAGCCAAATGATTCGTCTCGCGGCTTGTCTGGCAGGTCGCACCCAATAGAAAAAACAAATAAATCCGAACAAGTTCAGGAGCAAATTTGACGCGACAAAAGCAGGCTTTGCCAGATCGGGTGCGTGTTGAAATACCAATTGCATTTGCGGAGAAACTTCATAAATCTTAAAAATAAACTCTTCGATGGAATGAACAGTTTGCAGCGAAATCATTGCAAGAAAAGCTGTTTTGATTTGCTTATTCATTAAGGTTTATTCAAAGTCGGGTTCTTCTTGTCATTGAAGATGACTAACAAAATAGCCCAGCGAGAATCGCTGGGAAAATCGAATCAATTTGTTGCTCGCTGAAGGCTAGCAACAATGATCGTTAGATTGTTCGTCGCCTTCAGCGACGGAATCGTTTGCGCATCTGACCCAGCGATTCTCGCTGGGCTATATTGTTGGTCGCCGTTGGCGACTTTGAATAAGCACTAGCCTATTCATTGTTAAGTCCTAGTGGCAACAAGCTCAGAAGCTATTCGATCAAGATGTTTGTAAATATCTTCGGTTGCCATTTACCTATCTTCTTCCAGCTCTCACCCGATTCGCACGTGGACTCGCAGCCGTAGCCGGAGCTGGCGTCACCGCTCCATCCGCTTTCAATAATCCTAATTCCTTCGCTTTGACCAATAAATTCGCAGCAATCGGAGCAGCGATTTTTGCGCCGTAGCCACCGCCTTCGACGGCTACGGCAAAGGCTATCTGCGGGTTGTTTGCGGGGGCGAATCCGATGAACCAGGAATCTATCCGGTTTTCTTTTTTGATTCGTTCTTTGCCGCGTGCATCGCGGTATGTCACGGGGCGTTCGGTGTTCGGATCAATGACGGGGACTTCGCGTTGTGCGGTTCCGGTCTTGCCTCCGGCAGTGATGCCTTGTGCGGAAATTGTTTGTCGAAAAACTCCGGCGGCAGTTCCGCGTTGGACTACGGATGCCATCAATTCTCGAACGCGTTTGGCAGTTTCGGCTGTCATCGCCTGACTGAGCGCGACGGGAGGGCGTCCCATCTCCATCAACGGGCGCATCACATTGCCTTGATTGTTCGCGGCGGCTCCGGCTACGAGAGCCATTTGCAGCGGCGTTAATTGCACATAACCCTGACCAATAGATTCAAGGGCGAGATCGTATTTCGTAATTTTGTTGCCGTTCACAAACGTTGAATTTAACGGCGCGAGGACGTCATTCAGAATTTTGTTTTCGCTATTCCAGAGCAAGCGCATCGAACCGGAGCCAATCGAATCAGCCGCATTATCGAAAACCTTCAAGCCAAATCTGGAGGCGGCTTCGCCCATCCTTTGCCGTTCGACTTCGACGCCGAGCTGGGCGAAATACTGATTACAGGAATGCGTGTAGGCTTCTTCTAATCCGATGCGTCCGTGCGATTCGCCTTCGTCGTCACGAATCGGACGACCGGAACCTGGCGGCGTCCATCCTGCCGCTTGGCAGAAAAAAACTTTGTCCGTGATGCGAGCATCAAGCGCGGCAGCGGCGGTCAATGTTTTCAAGGTTGATCCGGGCAAATAATATTCATCCAACGCACGGTTTAGGAGCGGACGATCTTTGAGATTGCCGCGAATTTCCGCCCATTTTATATCATTGTTAATGTCGTCAGGATCGAACGAAGGCGCACTGGTGAGCGCGAGAATTTCTCCAGTCTGCGGATTAATCATGACGACTGCGCCTTTGCGTCCCTGCAATTGATCAAAGGCGGCGCGCTGCAAATCGTAATCAACGGTTAATTGAATATCGCGTCCGGCATCAATTTTTGGTTCGTCCGTTTCAAATTTGAAATTATCAAGCAGCTTTTGCCACGCGGATTTATAGGCTTCTTTCAGCGGCGGTTGCGCGACGACTGCGCGTTCGAGCCAGGCGTCGCCACGCGCTAATCCGCTGTATCCAATCAAGTGCGCCGCGCCTGCGCCGAGCGGATAATCACGAATAATTTTTCCATTGAGGTAGCGGTACTTCGCCAGGCATCGTTTGAAATCTTTATTGCGATCAAAAATCCAGCCGCGCAAATTCGCTTCGGCATCGCGGCGATTTCGTTGGTCGCGCGTATTTTTCAGATGCGCAAATTCTTTATTTTCGTCTACGGGGCCAGCGGCGAATAATCCCCAATAGGCGTGAAATCCGAATGCTGCCAGAACCATTACGGCAAAAACCCAGCGAACATATTTTAAGCGATTACTGGTGAGCTTTGGGCCAAAATCATCCGGCATATCAGCGGCTTCGGCGGGGAGTGCCTGATGCGAAAAACGCCACGTTGAGAGAAATAGCGAAAGCAGTAATCCGATGATTCCGGCGATGAAAATGAGGGTGGCGATGAAGGGAAAATTCATAGAGTTAGAAAAAATTCCAATTTAACGCGGAGCGTATGGAGTGCTGCGGCTGGGCGTAGCTTTGGTATGCTTTCCATCGCTGTGGATTTGTAATGCAAGCCTCTACCAAAACTACGCCCAGCCGCAGCACTCCATACGCTCCGCGCTTCATTCTGTATCAACTGATTTCAAGCGTGACTTCAATGTCCCCGAGCCTTAAGCGATCACCTGATTTGACGATAGTTTTTTCGCCCATCACGATTTGCACTCCATTGACGAAAGTCCCGTTACTGCTGCCAAGATCGCTAAGGTATACCGTTCCATTCGTGGAAGAAGTAAACGCGGCGTGGACGCTGGAAACCGAGCTGTTTTCAATTATCAAAGCATTATCGTGCGTACGTCCCACGGTGATTCGCGTGTCACTCTCGGCGCGAATTTCAAAAGCTTTGGCTCTGAGAGTAATCGTAAATTTTGCAGGTTTAAGTGGAGCAGTATTCGGCGTAGCGGCTTCGGATGCGACAGCAACAGTCTCATCAGGGAAGCGGACTTTGATGCTTAATTTGCGCGTGAACATATCGTAAGCAAGTTTGACTTCAACATCGCCCAGCGTGGTGTAGCGGCGATTATGGATATACTCATACACTGATAGCCGCAATTCGCGTTCTAAAAAATCCCGACGCTTGCCGGTTAACTGTTGATAGGTTTCGTAATCATAGCGCAGCTCAATTAAATTTGGTGCGATGACGCGCGAACCTTCGTGGCGGAGTTTCGCTTCAATGGCATTTTCGAGTGGATGAATTAAGGCAGTGACATCCGTTTTGATTTGCGGCGAAGAAGGGCGTCGTAGCGTGAAATCAATGGCTCCGCCAAGTTTTTCAAAAAACTTGCGGACACCGCCTTCGACACGGTCGGAAATTGCATCATCTTCAGGGAGTTCAGAATTACTCATAACTTTTTAGTATACGAGAATCGGCGACAAATAGTTTGGGTTAGTAAGAATTCTAACGCAAAGGGGGTGGGAAGGGAAAAGGGTTCAGGGGCAAGGGAATAAAGTTTCTTACTTGTCCCTCTTATCCCTTTACTCTTGCCCCTTCCTCCGTTGCCGCGCTGCTTCAAACAGGATGATCGCGGCGGCGGAAGCGACGTTGAGGGATTCAACTGGAGCTTGTAACGGAATATTCAGACGAACATCGCACGCCGCAAGTATTTCCGGCTTTACGCCATTGGCTTCATTGCCAAAGATAACCATAGTTGGTTGATTCCAATCGTAGTCGCTATACACCAAAGAACCTTCGGAGGCAGTTGCGGCAACGATGATATTTTGTTCGTGGCAAGCTGCGATAATTTGTTCGGCTTCGAGATTGGCGATAATTGGAAGTCGAAACGCCGCGCCCATCGCACTGCGCAGTGCTTTGGGGGAAGTGCAATCCGTGGTGCCTTTGATGGCCGCGAGTCCCTGCACTCCGGCGGCCTCAGCCGTTCGCATCATCGTCCCCGCATTGCCGGGGTCTTGAATGCTATCAAAGGTCATTATCAAATTCGATGAAGCGTTGATGACCTGCTCGAACTCCCAAAGCGCACGCTGTGCAATGATAATGATTCCTTGTGAATTGACCGTATCGCTAACGGCCTCAAAAGCTTCAGGCGTGGTTTCGTAGGTATAGCAATTCTGCTGGTGCAGAACCTGAAGAATCTTTTGTGAGCGCGGCGAAGGATCAGGCGAATGAAAAGCGACGATTAATGATAAGCCTGATTTCAGGGCTTCTTCGCAGAGTCGTTCGCCTTCGATGAAAATTGCTTCCGGCTCTTTTCCTTCACGGACGCGGCGCGCAAATTTCAGTTGTGGATTAACAGGACTTGAGATGACCATAACTAAAAAAGGCAGGTGATCGGAATGACCACCTGCCTTTGATTTTGTCGTATCGCTACGACTTTGTTTTAGCGACGACGCTTCTTAGGAGCGGCTGCCTTTCTCTCTGGTGTGACATCACCCAGAGTCGCGGCAGCGCCACCTTCCGGCATTGCTGCACCGGCAGGAACCAGCGTTAACTTGACTTGCGAACCGTCAGTTGAAGCACCACCTGGGCGGACAACAATTCGGTTTGCGTCAATCGCTGAGCCTAAGCCGCCATCGGCTAAGCGGTCGCGGACGTTCTTACCACGTTGCAGATCAAGATCAGCAGGACGTTCTTTCTCGCCACGGAATGAATCCACTACGAGTTGAGCCTGAGGATCAGCTTGCAAGCGCTGAGCAGCATCTTGCAGGACTGCCTTACAAGCATTATCAACGCGAGCATTGTTACGCTTGAAGGTCGTGCAAGGTGTTAGAGGAGTTGAAATCGGCGTCGGCGGCTTGGCAGCTACGTTAAAGCTGGCCGAAGCAGTCTTAGCGCAGGAAGGATCCATACCGCTGACTTCAACCGTCGCCGTAACTGATTGTCCATCTAATCCGGTTGTATCAATACGAATTGAATCCGTACCTTGACCAGAAGCAATGGTTCCACCTGAAACCGTCCAGTTATAGCTTGGCGTACCGAAATTGTTACCACCGCTCAGGCTGGCTGAAGCTGTTACCGCTTCACCGCCGTTTACCTGATTAGCAGATAACGTTACGTTCGGCGCGCTTGGGCAAGTCATCGGTGGTGGTTTGACGGCGCAATTGGAAACTTTGACAGATTTCGTGTCAAAGGCAACGCATCCGCAACCATCGTCAACTTCAAGTGTGACGCTATAATCACCGGCATTTAAGCCAGAGGTATCTAAGGTAACATTGGCGCCTTCACCAACAATACGGCCACCAGTGGTCGTCCATTTGTAGGACAGCGTATCGCCATCTGGATCATTTGCAGTAGCGCTCAACGAGATACTGTCACCAGGGCAGGCTGTTGAAGCATCTGCGTGAATCAGGTTTTCAGTATTGTTCTTAACACTACCAACACTAATAGCAACGGTTGGCGGATTATTAGGAAGAATCGCTGGCTCACGTTTGTTGACGTGTCCGAGTGATAATCCGGCAATAAATCCATCAGGAGTGCTATTCGCAGCTGCCAGATTTGATTGCCAATTCAGGTGACGTTGATACGCCGCTGTAATTGACATCCAGCGGGCTGGAAAGATTCTCGCGCCAGCCACGAGGCTGGTCGGGTTGTTGATAATCAGGGAAGGAGTGCGTCCACCCACATAACGAGTTCCCGTGATTTCCGCTGCCAACGCTAAATATCTGCTGAGCGGGAAATCAACTCCGATACCGGCACGTAATTCGTTCGGTAAATCAAGAGCGCTGGTGCTGCTGCCAAAACCGTTGATGACTCCAGCCTGACCTGACAAGGAACCGAGTCGCATGTTTTCAGCTTTCGGATCACCTACTTTAATGAACCCAATATTGCTGCTCAGGTTCACATGTTTGTGCAAGCGACCGTCAAACGCCAAAGTTACACCATAATCAAAGGCGCCGGTTGAACGTCCACGTTCTAACCCAACGTTTAATTCTCTGGTAGTTGGAATTTTTACAGTTGGAATAATAGCAAAACCAAAAGGATTGGTTGGGCCTGTCAGGCGAATCTTACCGCCTAAGGTAATGTCACCAACACCTGAACCGGAAAAGCGGGACAGGAAAGGTGCATTAGGTAAGTAGCTTGGGACGACGTTGGCTGGGATCGCCGGAAGAATACCGCCAACAGGCGCTCCAAGTCCGGGATAGACAGCAACGTTATTGCCGGAAGGACGGGCAGTGAATGCGCCGAACGTTCCGCACGGACCAGCGAATCCACCGTTACCGCAAGGATCACCAGCAACTGTTCCAACTACGTTTGTCCCAGGACGAATAATAATACGTCCTGGAGCAAGTGTGCTGGTTCTGACATCAGGCAAATAAAAACCGCTTAGTAAAGCAGGTCGTCTGGAGACAACTACTTGCTGTGCTTCAAAATTGGCAAAGAATTCAAGGTGATCGTTGAAGCCGACTTGAAAGTTGGCTGGATACTCTTGAAACCGGACATCGCCTGGATCGCGATGATAATGATTGGCAAAAAATCCAAAGTTGAACTCGCCTTTTCTTAACGTCTGTGCGTCATACACAGTGAAAAGTCCAGTTCCGCCAGAAACGGTCGGAGCCAGATTGCGAGGATCATCTTCCGAACGAGGGGTTTGCGCAAGGGCAGCACAAAGCGATAATGCCAGCATTACCATCAAGCCCAATATTCTTCTCGCGGAACTCATATCTTTCCTCCTGGAACTAATTATTAATTTCTCAATTATCCGTTTGGCTCTGGCTACTCGCCTGTCAACTTGTGACTAACCAAACAGCAATCCACATAATCTTTTTTTGATAAATAACGTTTGTTCACCTGATTCAGGACAAAATATAGCTCAGGACTAGGGGGTATCTAAATCTTCGCGTTCTGCTTGCATCAAGTGTTTTCGGGAGCGTGCTAATTACCACTGGCATGCGCTCCAAAAATTGTCAAATTATCGTAAAGTTTACTACGAATATTTCAAAAATATCATTGAAAACACTTCGCAACAACATAAACTTTTCCGCGTGAATCTATACGATACGTTCTGTTGTGTCAACACTTTAATTTCCTGAATGTTAGCTGTGGTTAGCTAAAGTCACTTCACATCGTTTCGAGATAGTTTATGTAAACTTCTTGATTTTTTTATGCTTACGGTTTTGCAGCCATCCAGTTTTCGCCTACACCAAGTTCAACAATTAACGGAACATCAATTGAAACGGCAGCTTCCATCACTTTTTTGATGATTTCTGAAGCGCCGTTAATTTCGTCTTTTGGGACTTCAAAAACTAATTCATCGTGTACCTGTAAAATCATTTTGGTTTTTAATTTTGCTTTGTTTAATTCCTGGAAAACATTAAGCATTGCAATTTTCACAATATCGGAAGCGCTTCCTTGCATGGGCATGTTAATCGCTTCGCGTTCAGCTCGTGAACGCAGATTATGGTTCTTGTTTGAAATATCCGGTAATTTTCTCCAGCGTCCAAAAAGTGAGCGAACGATTCCATTTGCAGCCCGTGTCGTTTCCGGCATTTCTTCCATGTATTTTTTGACGCCCGTATAAGTTTTGTAATAATCGTCAATTACTTTTTTGGCCTCGGTTCGCGTGATTCCAACGCGAGGCGCTAATCCGAACGCGCCGACTGCATAAGCAATGGCAAAGTTGACGATTTTTGCGACGCGGCGTTTATCTTTTAATTCTTCATCGGTTTTAGCATTAAAGACACGACGTGCGGTGCGAGAATGAATGTCCTCGTTGTTGCGGAAAGCATCCAGCATTTCCGTGTCGTGTGTGAAATGTGCCAGCAAGCGTAATTCAATTTGGGAATAGTCGGCTGAGAGCAACACATTTCCCTGAGTTGGAACAAAGGCTCGTCGAATACGGCGTCCAAGTTCTGTCCGAATCGGAATATTTTGCAGGTTTGGATTTTCGCTGCTGAGTCGACCCGTAGCCGCAACGGTCTGATTGAGAGTTGTATGAATACGCCCATCAACCGGACTGATCAAGCTCGGCAATGAATCAGCATAAGTACTTTTTAACTTAGAAATTTCACGGAATTCGATGATCTTATGGGGGAGTTCATACGTTAAGGCAAGTTCTTCCAGGACTTCGCGGTTCGTTTGAATTTTTCCGGTTTTGGTTCGTTTAGGGACTTCAAAGTTGAGTCGTTCAAAAACATCGCCAAGTTGATTTGGCGAATTAATGTTAAATTTTTCACCGGCTAATTCATAAATTTCCAGCGTGAGCCGGTCCAGTTCGCGTTGCATTTCGACTGATAATTCACTGAGGACTTTGTTGTCTACACGAAAGCCTGTTTGCTCCATATCAAAGAGAATTGGAACCAGCGGCAATTCAATTTCCTGATAAACTTTTTTCAGCTCCGCCGCTTCAAGGCGCTGATCAAGAACCATCGCTAATTGTCCGGTTAAGTCCGCTTTTTGCTGTGCGGATTCAATGGGGTTATGGCTCAGGACAATTTCCTGGCTTAAATATTCGAGCGCTAATTGCGGTAATTCGTAGTGCGCGCGTTCAGGCTCTAATAAATACGCCTGCAACAACGTGTCATTTGCCACAGCTTCTATTTCTAGGTTTTCAACGGCTGCGATGGCGAGCGCTTGTTTGTAATTATGAACTGATTTTTCCAGTAAGCCATTACCAAATATTTCGCGCAGAATTTCCAAAGCCTTCGGGCGATCATCACAAGCATCAAGATCAAAATAATCTGCTGAATTTGAAGTATGCGAAAAAGCGATCCCGCTTAACTGATAAGTAATTTCGGCTGCTTCTGCCAGTTCAAATAAGTTCTCCGCTTGTTTCTTTTCTTTGGTTTTTACGGCGAAAGAAAAAGCAAAGCCGTCTTGCGCCATTAATGAGTTGGATGAATTTTCAAGTTCAGAAACCTTTGTCAAAATCCGGTATTGTTTTTCACTGGGAGCGGTTTCCGGCTGTTTGGCAGGGGCTGGTACGGCATCTGCGAATTCACGCGAGAGCTGATGAAATTCTAATTCCTTAAATAATTCGTGCGCTGCCTGACGATCTGGTTCTTCGATAATCAAAGCTGATAGATCAAGCTCGACGGGAGCATCAATTTCGATTCTTGCCAGCTCACGCGAGAGCCGAATAAGTTCTGCGTTATCGCGCAATGATTCACGATATGTTTTCTTTTTGACGCTTTCCCAGTTCGCTAAGGCACCTTCAATATCACCAAATTCTTCGATTAATCCAAGTGCTCCTTTTTCACCAATGCCCGGCGCACCCGGAATGTTATCAGAGGAATCTCCCATTAATCCGAGCCAGTCAACGACCTGCTTCGGAGTCACGCCAAGCCGCGTCTTGACAGCGGCTTCGTCGTACCATTGCTCACCGGTTTTATCTTCGCGAAGCACAACAATTTCAGAATCGCGCACGAGCTGACATAAATCTTTGTCGCTGGTGACGATGACCGTTTGCAATCCCACTTTGGCTGCGTGGTTCGCCATCGTACCCATTAAGTCATCGGCTTCAAATCCGGGCGCTTTTACAACCGGAATACGATAAGCCGCGCAAACGCGATTGATGAATGGCAACTGAGTAGCGAGGTCTTCCGGCATCTCCGTACGATTCGCCTTGTAAGCCTCGAAGCGTTCGTGACGAAAAGTTTTTTCTTTGGAATCCAAAACGACGGCGATGTAATCCGGTTTATGCGAATTCAGCAGCTTGCGCAGCATCATCGTGAATCCGAAGACTGCGTTGGTGGGAAGTCCTTTAGAAGTCGAAAGTCCACGCACGCCGTAATACGAGCGGAAAATATTCGACATTCCATCTATCAGGAAGAGACGTTTTGGATCAGACATAAATCAATTGTAAGCGGCGGATCAAAACCAAACAAACCGTCGCACAGGAATTATCAAATCAGGTTTAGAACGATCTCGCATAATTAGGCGCACTGAATCGGAACCTTCGATCTCAAGTGAATTAAAGTGGACGACAGTGTTTTCAACATAAAGTTGACGGACAAACAAAATTCCCGGTAGTACCTGTCGCTCTTGCTGGACGATTACTCCAGAACTACTTCCAGGCATTAGACTCGGGTCGTACCAATAAACTTCAGAGCCATTAACGATTACACTTCGAGGTTTTAAATGTGTGTGGTTATTGCTCGTAATATCCCTGTAGACATACGACCCAGTGATAACTTGAATGATAAAACAAAAGAAGATAATTGGGGCAAAGCATAAAAATGCGATGAGTTGTACCCAAGGATTTGGGCGAGAAAAGAAGATGAAAAAGATAATCACCGGCATCGAAAGAATTATTATTAACGCGACTTCGTTGTGAATTTCATTTGAAAAACGTATGACGGGAAAGATGAAATTTCCCATCCCTAAAACGAAGATCACTGCCGCACTTACAAAGATTTTTGCCGTGGTAGTTTTTAGAAAAGAAATCGCGAAATCTAAACCTCTCATCTTTATCTGTTGCCTCCGACTAGAGAAAAGACTTTGCATCAAAAGTAGCGTAACCAGCCATGGTTGCGACAGCCTTTCGCAGAAAGGCTAATCTATTCCAATTCTCTAAAATTCAATCGTACAAGAAAAATATCAAGTGTTGCGGTAATGCAATAGATTAGCTTTTTTGCTACGGCAAAAAAGCTGTCGCAACCATGGCTGGTTACGCTACGATGCTATCGCAACTTCTTGACGAGAGCTTCGAGGTCGGATGGAACAGCAGCTTCAAATTTTAGAGTATTTCCATTAATCGGATGCGCAAACTCTAACTGAAATGCGTGCAATGCCTGACGCGGAAAAACGATGACGGGAGGTTTAGCGGTGGCGGAAATATATTGCTTTTCACCTACGAGCGGATGCCCGTGCAAAGCGGCTTGGGCGCGAATTTGATTTTGTTTTCCGGTTAGTAATTTTATTTCAAGGTAGCTAGCGTCTTTGAGTTTGTTCAGGACTTCGTAACTGCACTTCGCTTCCTTCGCTTCGCGGTCATAAGCAAAGCTGGAACGCTGCACTAATTTCTCTTCATCCCATATTAAAAAATCGCGCCATTCACCTTTGTCGGGTTTGGGGCAACCGTAGGCGACGGCACGATAGGTGCGCTGCGCTTGACGCGTAAAAAATTGCGTTTTTAATTTTTCCCGTGCTGGTTGCGTCTTGGCGAATACGACTAAGCCGGACGAATCGCGGTCAATGCGATGAACGATGAGAGGCTTGATTTTACTGCGTTCTTCGACGTGTTCGCAGACGATGTCGAAGAGCGTTTCTTCAAACGGATGCTTGGCTAAATGTACGGTTAACAATCCGGCGGGTTTGTTAATAACGAGCATCGCTTCGTCTTCATAAACAATATGGAGCTTGGAAGTTTTTCGTTCGGTGAAAGCGCGATGTTTCGCGGAGCCGGGTTTATCTACCCAGACTTTTATGGATTCTCCGGGGATGACTTTTCGTCCGGCATCCTGCGAAGTTTGTTCGATGGCATTCACGTAAACTTTGCCTTTCGCAATTGCATCGAAGGCGCGGGAACGAGAACCTAAACGCGAGGGGTCAGCCAGCCATTTATCAAGCCGAGTGTCGGCATCCTGAGTTTCTACTTGCCAGATTTGAGTTGTCATTTTAATTAGCGTGGCGTGAACTGTTAACTCACGCTTTTTACATTACCAAGCCTGCTGGCGATTTATCAAAGTTTTCATCGGGAAAGTAGCATTCGTGCTCAGCGCGAACTAACAGTTCACGCTACTTTTGAGACTTCAAATAAAACCGCCAGAGCTGATCTTTATTCTTCGAAATGCCAATGCGCGTCGATGAAGCAATCAGCAACTTTAACTCATTCCCTTCAGCAATCCAAAGCGGCGAAGTTTGATCGGTCAAATCTACGCCATTCAAAGTGCGGTCAATTAATAAATTTTTACAGAGTTTTCCAGGGCCGTTGCAATTTTCAATTTTGTCCAAGCCTCGGATTAATACGGCAGCGCCAATGTTTTCAGCTTCAGTTGCAACGTTCAGACAATTGTACATTCCGTAAATAAAATAAACATAACAAGTGCCCGGAGCAGCGAACATCGCGGCGTTACGCTCAGTCCTACCGCGAAAGCTGTGTGAAGCTTCGTCGTCTGGAAGGTAGGCTTCCGTCTCAACAATACGTGTGACAATCGTCCGATTATCAATTTTTCGGATGAGGAGCGAGCCGATTAATTCACGCGCTACGGTGATGGTGTCGCGATCATAAAATTTTCGAGGCAGTGGTTGGAAGGGAATTGAATTCGTTGATTCTGGCACGAGCATAAATTGAAAAAAATATTTACTGCAAAGGGACAGGGGGGTCAAAGGATCAAAGAATTTAATATTGATTGCCTTTCTTTGCCTCTTTGTCCCTTTGCGGTGAAAGATATTTCATTACCCCAGCGGACTCAGCGGTAAAAATCTATCTTCATCTGTTTGAATTTCGTTTTTGAAAAGTGGATATAACAACGGTGGAGCGATTAAGGTGGTCGCGACTGCCATCACCAAAACTACGCCGTAAGCTGAAGCGCTAATGGTTCCTAATCCTAATCCGATTTGCGCGACTACAATGCCGACTTCGCCGCGCGGAACCATTCCAATTCCTACTTGCATCGCACGCTTGAATCCGAAGTCGAAGACGGCTATGCCGCAACCGATAATTTTGGTAAGAACCGCGAGCAAAGTAATCAGGACTGTCAGGATGATAACGCTCCTGTCGGACATCACGCTGAGGTTCAATTGCATCCCGATATTGGTCAGAAAAAATGGTAGCAGAAATTCGGTGACGGCTTCCGCCTGAATCGGCATATCAGTTCCTTCAGTGGATTCCGACAACGCCATTCCAGCGAGAAACGCGCCAATAATTGCGGCTACACCGATGTAGCTGGCGATCAAACCCAGACCTAAACAAATGGCTAAACCGAACACGAGATAGGATTGACCAATGCGCAGCTTTTCAACGCGGGGCTTGATTTTATTGATGGTTTTAGCTCCGACCAAAGCTACCAAGACAGTAAAGCCAATCGCCAACGCCGCAGTCATTCCGATATGCACATAATTAATTCCGCCTTTCGCCATACTGGTAACGACGGAAAGAATAATTAATCCAAGAATGTCGTCAATGACAGCCGCGCCCAAAATAATGCGACTGGTTTCGAGGCTCAGGACTTTCATTTGTCCCAGTACTCGCGCCGTGATTCCAACCGAAGTGGCAACCATTGCGGCACCCACAAAGATGGCTTCGATGCGGGTTTGCCCCCACCAGATAAATAAGGCGTAGCCTGCAATAAATGGAAAAATTACTCCTAGAACGGCGACCAGTGTAGCGCGAAAACCAACGCGGAAAATCGTCGCAGGTTTGGTTTCGAGACCCACAAAAAAGAGGAGGAAAATGACTCCGATTTCAGAAAGTGTGGAAGTCAATTCTGACAGCTGAACCCAGTTTAATACGCTGGGGCCGATCAGGACTCCAGCGATGATTTCACCTGCTACGGCTGGCTGGCGCAGACGCTCAAAAATTTCAGCCATCAGCTTCGCTGCGACAAACATCACAAAAAGAGTGAAGAGCAATTGGGTATGACTGTCAGCAGCAAAGGCCAGTAAAAATGAAGGCATAAATATTCTAAAAATATGGTGTCCAGAAATATTTGATTAGTCTAGCAAGTGTGCCCCAATATTACGAATTTGGTTGATTCCGGAATTTTACAAAACATATTTGTGCTTTATCACAATTTCAGAGCAACTGAAGTCAACTATAACAGTTGCTGTTGCCGATAAATTTTTAATATTTTTAGCATAAGGTCGAAAGAAGTCTTTTCAATTTAATGAATTTTTACTAATATTCAACACCTCATCACTTATAAATTTGGTTGGCAGTATTTTGAATAAACATCTGTATCTCAAAGGAGTCCCTCTTCCTATGAAGTCTAACCCAACTAAATACGTGACTATCTCGCGTATTAAAATTAGCCTGATCGTGGCTTTTACCTTATTAAGCGGTGTGCTGATGGCTGAGCAATTCGGAGTGAAAATTCACATCGTTGCCGCAGCAGGTAAGTTTCAGAATCGCTCTCAGCAAAAAACTGTGCAGGGAAAAGCACCTGCTCCGGTTGCTGCACCTGCGACGAGTGAAGCCGCCAATATTGAAGCTCAGAACAGCGCCTTATTGGATGATTGTACGTATTTGAAAAAGCCTGAAAGTTTCAATGAATCTGTGGCGCAACATCGTTCAGAAATTTCTGAGGCAACGACGCGGTTATGGGCAAGAATTGAGCTGAATTCAAATATTCAGTTAATGAATCCGCGCGATGCTCAACGCAAAAATTATATTGATACGATTCTCTTCGATAAGATGGCGAAAGACAGCATTATGTCAGCGCCAATTTGTACCGATGAAGAATTTGTCCGCCGCGTTTATCTCGATCTGACTGGTCGAATTCCAGCACCGGATGCCGTCACGGCTTTTGTGGCAGATGCGTCAGCCAGTAAACGCGACAACCTGGTGGATGCACTGATTGGAAGTTCCGACTACGTTGATAAGTGGACGATGTTTTTTGGGGATTTGTTCAGAAACAATGCCAACAACCAAAATATTACTCGTTATGTAGAAGGGCGTGACGCCTTTTATAACTACATTCAAAATTCAATTGTTACCAATAAAAGCTACGCGCAGATGGTGCGCGAAATGATTACGGCTTCAGGTGATAATTTCGTGAACGGAGCTGCCAACTACACGGTGGGTGGACATATTTCAGGCGGCCCAGCGCAGGACATCATGGACGGTTTGGCAGTACAAGCTTCGACCATGTTTCTAGGGCTAAGTTCAATGGATTGTCTGATGTGTCACAACGGTGTAGGACATTTGGACGAGATTAATTTATGGGGATCGCAGCGTTCGCGCGAAGAAGCCTGGGGCATGGCGGCGTTTTTTGCGCGGTCTGCGAAGGCGAGAGTTGATGCTGAAACTCCTGCTGCCAATCGCTATTTCAAGTATATGGTCAGCGAAACTGCGACCGGAGAATATAACTTGAATACGACATCCGGTAACCGTCAGGCGCGTCAACCGATTAACGGTAAAACGAATGTTGCTCCGAAATACATTTTAGGCGGAGGCAATGTCAATACAGGTGAAAAGCGTTGTGATGCCATTGCCAGAATGATTATTTCAGATAAGCAATTTGCACGCGCGACGGTGAATTATATTTGGGAAAAAATGATGGTCGAAGCGCTGGTTTCGCCATCTGATTCTTTCGATCCGGCCCGGCTTGATCCAAACGCGCAATTGCCAAATGGATGGACGCTTCAGCCTGCGAATGCTGAGCTGCTCGAAGCTCTGGCGCAGGATTTCATCACCAGCAACTACAATCTGCAAGGCCTGATTTCACGCATCGCTAAATCGAACGCCTATCAATTATCTTCACAGTATCCCGGAGATTGGGGACTGACGATGGTTCCATATTATGCGCGTAAATTTGCGCGTCGGATGGATGCTGAGGAAATGCACGATGCCGTCGTTGCCGCAACCGGAATTATTCCGGCGTATCAAATGAGAGATAGTCTCGGCGTCAATACCAGAATAATTAATCGTGCCATGCAGTTTCCAGATACGACCAGTGGCGGAAGTGATTTTATCAATTCGTTCTTACGAGGTGATCGAGATACGATTCAACGTTCGCAGGACGGGACTTTGCTTCAGGCTTTGAACTTGATGAACAACTCATTTGTGATGGGAAAAATTCATCAGGCCAACGCCGGATCAACGGTTTCAAAAATTCTTGCCAACACTGCTTTGAGTACGGAAACGATCATTAATCAACTTTATTTGACTACTCTTTCGCGTAAGCCAACGACAGAGGAAGTTAATATTTTGATTCCAATGTTTTCTTCACTCGGACGCAAAGAGGCGACCGAATCTTTGCAATGGACGTTGCTCAATAAAGTGGATTTTATCTACAACTATTAACGAATTGATCAAAGGAAAATATGACCAATCATCTTGACCCCAATCATACATGTGAAGTTTGTCAGCCGCTCCGTCCGGTCAATTCGGCGATTACTGGCCCTGAAATTGGACGACGTAGCTTTTTTCAATTAGCTGGAACCGGCGTAGCTGGATATTTTTTACTGCCGTATCTTAACTCAGAAGCGCTTGCGGCTCCTCCGGCGGATGCTTTTCTGGGCGGCAGAGCCAGAAATTGCATCCTGGTATTTTTAAACGGCGCACCTAGCCACACTGACACTTTTGATTTAAAGGTCGGCGCATGGACGCCGGCAGATTTTAATCCCACTTCTTATAATGGAACGATGTTCCCGCAAGGATTGATGCCAAATCTGGCAGCGCAGTTGGATAAACTTGCCATTGTCAGAAGCCTGCGCGCTCCGGCCTTGGTGCATAGCCTGCAACAGCGTTGGGTTCAAGTGGCGCGAAATCCGACATCGCAGCTCGGAAAAATAGCTCCACATATCGGGAGCGTCGTCTCATTGGAATTTGAAGCGCAACGTAAGTCTCATCATCGGCTTCCGACTTTTATGGCAATGAATGGTGGAACTGCGGGACCAGGGTACTTTAATGGGCGGCATGCGGCATTCAACGTAGCAGCTTCTCCAACTGGGTTAAGTACTTTGGTTAACTCAGATGGACAAGTAAAGCTGGATGCGCGTTATGCCATGCTCAAAGCGTTAGACGGTGGACTTCGCAAAAATTCGCCGATCTCAAACGAAGTGACGACTATGGGGGATTTCTATGAGAGCAGCCGCGCGATGATGTATAACCCCAGCGTTGATACTGTTTTTAAATTCTCCACGGCTGATCAGCAGCGTTATGGAAGCACAGGATTCGGGAACTCCTGCATCGTCGCCCGTAATGCGCTCAAAGCTGATTTAGGGACACGATTCATTCAGCTGACTCTCGGTGGTTGGGATTTGCATGCAGGGATTTACACCGCCAACGGAGGAATCTATACACCCGCTCGCCAACTGGATAACGGGTTAGGTAATTTGTTAACTGATCTTGCTGCCACGCCCGGATTGAACGGAGGCTCACTACTGGATGAGACTTTGGTCGTCGCAGTCGGAGAATTTGGTCGCACAGTTGGCGCGCCAAATAATCAGGCTGGGAGAGATCACTATTTTAACCAGTTCGCTGTTTTTGCCGGAGGCGGTATGAACGGTGGTACTGTTATCGGCGCGACTAACGTCACTGGCTCATCGGTTGCGGACACAGGATGGTCGCAGAGAAGAGCCATCGCAAATGAAGATATTGCAGCATCTATTTATTCAGCCTTAGGAATAAATTATTTGACGAAGCTGACGGATGATCCATTTGGCCGCGGTTTTGAATATGTTCCTTTTGCGAGTGAAGGCGCCTGGTATCCAGTCACCGAACTGTTTAATCGAGGAGCTCGGACAAATCGAAGTGCTCCAACCTCCAGGCAAAATTCGAATCGTGTAACACAGTAAGTCAACCTTAACTAAAAGCCTGCATCTATCGGTGATTATTACTTTTTTTAAAGAGTGATAATCACCGATTTTGCTTTTTATGTGAGCTAAAAAAGGCCAATTTTCATAATGTATTACATTGACCCGAAATCCTTAAACACTTGTATATTAAAGAGTAAGTAATTTTTTTGTTGATATTGCAACAAATTTCTAATACTCTTTAAAAGACTTTAGTGTCCGGCGTCACTTCAAGTTAAATTTTTTATAGACAACAGGCTGTCCCCCTGAATCGTTCCAGTCTTATTATTAATCGTTGTGCCCAAATTACAGAGTCCTCACTTAAGGAGACTACATGCGAAATAGCACGTTAGGTCTGTTCCTCTGCTTGATGTTAGTAGTAAATGTAAAAGGTGGCCCAATTGGTTACCAGCAGATTGACCAGCAGGCGCAGCAAAAAACTAATCAGGATAACCCTTCGACCCAATCGGTCGGCAGCGAACAAACTCCGGAATTTGTTCGACTTGCCGATGGCAGGATCGTTCCATTCGGTGCCGGAGTTGTTTGTACTGACAATTGTGTTAGTGCCGAAGTTTTTGATCTAGGGAAAATTGCCACTCCCAAAGGCTTTAATCCCTGGCTTCTTTCGATCCCGATTGCTGCCGGAGGTGTCGCCGCAATTTTCTTACTTTCGGGAGGTAACAGTACTACTCCCACAACAATTGTGACAGATACCTTACCCATCATTACTCCTCCTCGTGATCCCGTGCCTGCTCCTGTTCCTGAACCGGCTACACTGGCATTAATGGGGGTTGGATTGGCGATGCTTGCGCGTCGTTCAAGGAAACGAAAAATTTAAATTTGAAACTGGATTGGGCCGCAACGGATTCGGTTTTTTCAGGAAACCTAAAATACGTTGCGGTTTTATTCCCCTAAGTAGCTCCCCTGACAATTTATCCTTAGTCTAATTTTTTTGATTCAAGTTTTTGCCATACACAACCTCTCCTTTATACTCACCATCAAATACTAACGAGAGCTTGATTTAACTCAATGAATTCGTCACTATTTTCCATCTCGTTATAAAATGGAGTGAAGTATGAAAAACCCAACTTATGTGTGGATAATTTTGGCGGTGAGTTTATTGGCGGGTTCTGGAATGGCGCAAAGTGAAACGGCCAGTTGGGAACGAGCTGTCTCGCTGTATACGCAAAATCAGTACCGCGAATCAATTGTTGAATTTAAGAAAGTCTTAGCAGAATTTCCTACCCATCCCGATAGTTGGAAGTATGCGGGTTTAGCACATTTTCAAATCAAAGAATACGAACCGGCGATCGAATCCCTAACCAGAGCGCTTGAACTGAAATCTGCTGAAGGGCAAACTGACATTGATATTTTACCAGCGCTCAGCCGGAGTCATCTGGCACTGAATCATTTTCAGCCAGCGATTCCATACCTTGAAATCCTAAGTCAAAAGCAACCCGAAGTCGCCAATAACCATTATTTATTGGGGTTTGCTTACGCGAATCTAAATCGCCTAAAGGAAGCGGCTACTGAACTGAAAACGGCAGTGAAGCTTGATCCAAAAGATTCAGGTACTTGGTATTATTTAGGTGTTGTGTTGCTTAAGTCGAATCAGCTTGACGATGCTATTTCTTCATTTAGAAACGGCAATACCGCCTCTCCCGATAATTTGGATATTCTTAATTTGCTTGCCGAAACATTGGTTCGTAAGGGATTAAAAGAACCGGATAGTGTGAAGGCGAATAGCATTTATGATGAAGCTATTAAAGTCGCAACACGGCTTAAATCCTTGAAAGATGACGGAGACTCAGCGGAATTACTAGGTCGAATTTATCTGGCGGCGAAAAAATATACGAGTGCTGAACTAACGCTTTCACGGGCCCTAACTTTGACGAAAGAACCGCCCGCTACTTTGTATTTCAATTTGGGTTTCGCGCATGCGCAGAACAAATCCTGGAGCCGGGCCGCTGAGATGTTACTTAAAGCAGATAAGCTTAACTCTGCGAATATTGACACCTTAAATTACCTCGGGTTCGTCTATGAAAATATGCAAAAATATTCTCTGGCCATGGATGCTTATACAAAAGCATTTGAAGCCAGCGGAAGAAATAATGCAGAAATCAAGGCAGCGATGGAACGCATTTCCGAATCGCTCAAAGCGCAACGATAAAATGAAGACTTGCAATTTCAAGGCGGCATTGTTAGATTTGCCGTTCTATAAGCGGTTAAGTCCTTCTGATTCAATTTATTTAAAGTTATGGCATTAAAAAAGCGAAGTTATTCGTTCTTGATTCTGGTGTTGGCGTGGGTTATCGGTGCGGCTGCTTGCCGGGGGACGATTATCGGCGAAACTGCCTATGTTGTTTCTGAAAAAGCTGATGTCCGAAATTCGACCTCCAAAGCTAACAATTCAGTCGGTGGATTAAAGCGAGGTGATCAGGTCACGATTATTGAGCGGGCGACACAAGGAGAATCAAGCTCCGTTAAAATTAAAGGCCCGGACGGGATTGAAGGATGGGTGTCGCCAACAAATCTGGCGACTCAAACGAATGTAGACAAATCCAAGGAAATCGCCAGTCAAATTTCCGGGATTTCGGCACAGGCAGAATGTAGCAATCGAAAATCCGTTAAACTTCGTTCCTCTCCAGATCGTTCAAGTGATGCAAATGTCATGGTGCAACTTCCGGCTGGAGCTGTATTTGAAATTACCGCTCGTGAAACGAAACCTAAAATGGTTGATCCGGCAGCGAAGGTGACCGCGAAACCTGAAGCGGAAGATGCGAACAAAGCTCCGGAGTCAACTTACGAAGTTTGGTATAAGGTTCGTGTTAAAGATAATGAAATCGTCCCGGCAGGATATGTGTACGGCGGTTCAGTTGATATTGAAGTTCCCCAGGAAATTCAGCATTTTGCTCAGGAAAAAAAGCGCATCGTGGGATGGCAGCGACTGGGAACGGTGAAGGATAGTAAAGGGCAGGATAATTCTCATTACGTCATTTTCCAAAAAACTGTGCCCAGCGTAGACGAGAAAAGCGATTTTGATTATTTGCACATCATTGGCTTTGATGCCAAAAACCGTTCAGTTAGTTATTACAACGTGCTGCGCGAAGAAATGCGCGGATTGTTTCCAGTAAAAACGAATATAGAAGGTACCACAGCTACGTTTAGTTTTGATTCGTTGGACGCTTCGAACAATTCAAAACCTATCGTGTATACCGTCCAAACTATAGAAAAAGGACGTTTGCGAGCTGATCGTCCAGGGCTTCCCGCCAATGCGAAACGATAAAATTCTCAAGAGCGCAAAAATATTTGGCTAAGTTTTTTGCGCTCTTGCTCTGTTAAGACCAACTT